>JANPKR010000554.1:0-6277 GCA_031426175.1 Hydrogenophaga sp.
GCCGGAGCATGGAAGTCGGTGCCGGGTGCCAGCAGTTCGGGTGCCAGCGGCCAGCCCGAGGCCTTGATCATTTGTTGGTTCTTCCAGTCGGTCATCGGTGCGTGTGGTGGGTTGAGGGTGGGTTATCGCACGAATCCACCACATGAATGACTTTGGCTGACATTGCAGCCCAAGCTGGATTTGCAACACCCGTTCCGGCTTTTCCGGGCTGGGGTAAACCTTGCTTGACAGGGAATTGGACGCGGCGGGATCATGCCCCAGGTCGAGAGTTCCCTGGTCTGATTGCAAAGAATGGTCAGAGTGCATTCGAGCTTCAATTGACGGCTCTGATCCAAGCCTTCCTTGTTCCAAACAGCCCAACCGAGAGCGCCGTGTTGTCCCGCCCCCCCCGTCCCTTGTCTGCAGCTGCCCAGGCCTGCGTGGAACCTGAGCTTGCCACGCTTGTTTATCGCAGCCGCTGCGTCACTCCGCTGGATGATTCTGCGCTGCAGCAGCTGGTTGAAGCCGCGCTCCAGCGCAACCAGGCCGAGTCGGTCACAGGTCTCCTGATTTACGACGCCGGGCGTTTTCTGCAGTGGCTCGAAGGGCCGGCCGAGAGCGTGGACCGTATCTGGCAGTCGATCCGTGTGGACGGCCGACACACCGACGTGGAGATTCTGGGTCACATGCCCAGCACCGTGCGATGCTTCCCCGACTGGGGGATGAAGCTGGGTGACCGCGACTCGAGCGAGCGCTCTCACGCAGCCAACGACGCGCGCATGAGCCCCCCGCACAACCTGATCGAGCTGCTGCGCAGCCAGCAAGGCGTTCCGCATGCGCAGTCCACCGACCTCTGGAAGAGCGCCCCCGCCCAGCCTGAGTTCGAACACGAATTCGCCCGCCTGGACCACGAAATCCTCCGGCGTGTGGTGGATTCCACCGTGCTTCCTCAGGTGACGCCGCGCTACGGCTTTGAACAACCCCTGCACGTCGAAGGCGATCGCGACCCCCGCATGGCCAGCCTGGCGCGCCTGCTGGTGGCGACCGACCCGGCCGAGGCGTTCGCGCTGCTGGATGTGTTGCATGCCGAGGCCGGTTCGCTGCGCGCGTCGTGCATGTGGGTCTCCGAACCTGCCGCGCGCGATCTGGGTGACCTGTGGGCGTCCGACGAAGTCTCCGAATTTGATGTGACGCTGGGGCTGGGTCGCCTGCAACAGTCGTTTCGCAAGCTGTGCCTGGAGGCGGACCACAACGATCGGCCCCAGGAGCGCTTGCGTGGCCGCATCCTGATCGCCCCTCTGCCCGGTGAGCAGCACCTGATGGGCGCGGTGTTCGACGCCGAGATGATGTGGCGCGAAGGCTGGGACACGCACTGCGAGTTTCCCGAGGACAACGCAGCGCTGATCAAATTGGTCAAGCGCCAGTGGTTCGATGTGGTGGACCTGTCGCTCAGCCTGGCTTTCAACCGCGAAGACTGGATGCCGCGCATGGCCCAGACCATTGCCGACGTGCGCCGCGCGTCCCCCAATCCGGCTTTGGTGGTGGTGGTGCGCGGTCGCGTGTTCTTTGACCACGACGGACCATTGCCCGAGCTGATTCACAGCGTGGGCGCCGACGGCGCCAGCACCGCCGCGGTGCTGGTGGTGCCGTCGTTTCAGACGGCCGCCGCGCGCGGCTGACGGGCGCTCACCCGCAGCCCGGCTGACCGCAGCCGTCCGGTGATGGGAGCGTCGTCGGACTGCACCACCAGCCAGCGAACCGGGTGCGCGAACCGGGCCGCCGAGGTTTGCAAGACCATCAAGGTGTCTACCAGCGTGTCTTGCGGCCAATCCAGGGCCACCACGAGCGTGGCCCAGCGCGGCGTGAACCGCGCGAGTGCAGCACGCGCTTCAGGCTCGTTCAGTGCGTAACCGCAATCCCACGGATCCGACACCCGGCGCCGCCGCCACCAGGCCACGTCACACATCTTCACCCTCAGGCGCAGCCACAAAGCGGCCACCGCGCCACCGGCCGCGAGCAGCTGGTGGCTGCCGTCGAGGTGGCGGCTGAAGGCCTCGATCAGGACGAGCCCGGACAGGTCAACCGGCTGCCAGACCGCGACCGAAAAGCGTTGGTCCACCCGTGGCGCCTGGGTGGGCCGCAGCAGCGGGCTGCTGCCATCGCCTGCGCCCTCAAAACACCAGGCCTGCAGTGGGGCCCACTGCCCGGTCTGAGTGGCGGTTGGCCTGTTGGCCGCCATGCCGCGTTGGCCGGGCAGCGCCACGCGCAAGGCCGCGCCGTCAAAGCGTGCGCGCAGCGTGGCCAGCAGTCGTCGGCGCGGTACTTCAGCCACGCGGTGTTTGCGCGAGGAAGAAGCGCAGCATCTCGGCCGAGGCGTCCGGCCCGGCGTTGTCGGTGTAGGAGCCCGCGGCATCTCCGCCCGACCACGCATGCCCGGCGCCGTGCACCGTCCACTGCTCCACCAACACCCGGCCACCGGTGTCGGCATGCACCTCGCGCGTGTAGCGGCGCCCGCCAGCGGCAGTGCCGGTTTCGCTGCGGGCATCCAGCGAGGGCGTGGCCTGGCGGGCATGGTCGGCAATGTGTTCGCCGTTGCTGAGTTGCACGGTGTGGTCCCGGTCGCCGTGGAACACGATGGTCGGCACGGCGTGCGTGGCGATGCGCCGTGGGTCGTCGGCCGTTCCCGGGAAATGCGCGCGGCCGATCACGCCGCGGCCTTTCATGGCGGCCATGGCCGAGGGGATGTCGTGCGCCGCCGCGAAGGGCAGGCCAGAGTGCGCGCCCACGGCGGCAAAGAGGTCGGGCCAGGTCTCCCCCAGGATCACCGCCATGGCCGCACCGGCCGAGAGGCCGGCCACGAACACGCGCTGTGCGTCCACCGGATGATCTTTCATGACGGCTTGCACCATGGCCACGATGAGCGCGGGTTCACCGCCCTCGCGCACCTGGTCTTGCGGGCGAAACCAGTTCCAGCAGCGCGAGGCGTTGGCGCTGGCCGACTGCTCCGGGTACAGCACCAGAAAGCCGAGTTCGTTTGCCAGGCGGTTCATCTGCGTGCCGGCGGCAAAGTCGTCGGCCGACTGGGTGCAGCCGTGCAACATGACGACCAGCGGCCGGGGGCCGCTCGGTGCGCCGGCCTGGGCCGCTGGCTGGTAGAGCTTGTAGTCGCGCGCGCCCGCCGGGTGCTGCAGCGTGCGGCGCGCGAACTGGCCGGCGCCGGGTGCCGAGGGCTTGGCGTCCATGTCGCGCGCCACAACGTCGATCACGTCCGCATGGGCCGGGGACGCCACAGCACCGCCCCCCAGTCCGGCAGACGCCAGCGCCTTGCGGATGGTCTCGGTCACGCCCTTGAGGGGCCCGCTGCGGGTGTCGAGTCCGGCCTGCGCTAGCGCTTGGCCGATGGTGTCGTTGATGTTCATGGCCAGGGAGGGCGAGAGAGGTGTTTTCAAAGGGTGTGTTTCGTCAAGGGGAAAGAAGATTCAAACGGTGCGGGGCGCCAGTGCGCGGCGCACCGCGGGGCTGGCGTGAAAGGCGCCGAGCACCGAGACGGATTCGATGGCGGCCAGGGCGAGTTCAGGCGACACGTCCTCGTCGATGCGCGCCAGGCCCACCACCTGGATGCGCAAGCGCTCGCCGGCGGCCACAGTGCGTTCCAGCTCGGCGCGCGTGAGGTGTTGCAGGCCGAGCGTGAGCGTCTTGCGGGCCACGGTCTGTTTGAGTGTGTCGGCGTGGTTGGCCAGCAGATTGCGTACCGCCGTGCGCACCAGGTCGGAGCGGTTCGAATAGAAGCCTTCCTGCACCAGCAGGTCGACCTGGCCCAGATCGACCACGCCCAGGTTGATGGTCATCTTTTCGGAGTCGCCCACGCGGGGGCGCACATCCAGTTGCCGGTTTGTCACAGGGTTCATCGTTGCTTTGCCATCCATATGGATTCCATATGGATGGCATTTAAGCACGTTTGCGGCGATTGCAAGGGGGTGGCAGCGGCGCAACGTGCGGGTGTGCTGGCGAACAGCGCCATACTCGGCGCGCCCCCAAACTCCCGGCCGTGAACATGACTACACCCGCCACTCCCACCACCGCGGCTGCCGCCGTCGAATCCATCTCCAGCGAGCCGCAGGCGCTCTCGCCGCTGGCCACACCGGCGGTTTCGGCACCGCTCACGTTGCGCCTGATGCTGGCCGCCGTGACGGTGGCGTTCTTCTGGATCCTGCTGCCCTTTTTCGGCACCATCCTCTGGGGCTCCATCATTGCCCTCATGTTTGCGCCGCTCTACCGCTGGTTGTTGCCGCGCATGAACCACCGCCACACGCGCGCAGCGCTGGTCACCATGGGGGCGGCGCTTATGGTGGTGGTGCTGCCGGCGGTGCTGGTGGTGATCTCGCTGGCGCGCGAGGCTACCCAGATGTACGCCCGCATCCAGTCGGGCGAGGTGAACCCGGCGCTCATGCTGCGCGGGCTGTTCAACGCTCTGCCCGATGGGCTTATTCAGCTGCTCGGGCGTTTTGGTCTGGGCAATTTCGACCGGGTGCAACGCAAGTTCAATGCGGTGCTCACGCAAGGCAGCGAGCTGATTGCCACCCACACCTTCAACTTCGGTCAAGACCTGTTCACGTTGGCGGTCAGTGTGTTCATCGCCCTGTACCTGGCGTTTTTTCTCACCCGCGACGGCGCCAGCATCGTGCGCAGCATCCGCATGGCGATTCCGCTGCCGCCCGACCACAAGCAGGAGTTGCTTGAGCGCTTTGGCACCGTGCTGCGTGCCACCGTCAAAGGCAACCTCGTGGTGGCCTTGGTGCAGGGCATGCTGGGTGGCCTGGCGTTTTGGGTGCTGGGGGTCAACGGGGCGCTGCTGTGGGCGGTGCTGATGGCCGCGCTTTCGCTGTTGCCCGCCGTGGGCGCTGGCCTGGTGTGGGTGCCGGTGGCGCTGTACCTGTTTGCCGTGGACCAGGTCTGGCAGGGCGCGGCGCTGGTGGCCTGGGGTGTGCTGGTGATCGGGTTGGCCGACAACGTTTTGCGCCCGTTGCTGGTGGGCAAGGACACAGGTATGCCCGACTACCTCGTGTTGATCACCACCCTGGGCGGCATCGCGGTGATGGGCATCAACGGTTTTGTGATCGGCCCGACCATCGCGGCCATGTTTGTCGCGGTCTGGCACATCCAGACCACGACGCGGCCCACCATCCCGCCGCACAAGCCCGCCGTGGTGGAGCCGCCACCGGAAACGGTGGACACACCGCCCGAATCCCCAACGCCCTGAGCCCCGGCCGGGGCTTCAGCGCCCCACCGGCCGCACCGCTTTCTGCCCACAATGCAGCCATGAAAAACGCACACCTTGCAACACCCGTGGCGTTGGTGGCCTGGTTCGGTGTGTTGCTGCAGCTGATGCTGTCGCTGGAACTGGCCGCGGCCAACGGCAAGTCGGCGGTCGACGGGCTGGTGGTCTACCTCGGCTACTTCACGGTGCTGACCAACCTGCTGGTGGCCGTTAGCCTGAGCTGGCCGCTCCTGGGCCCGCGCAGCTCGCCGGGACGCTGGTTCCAGCGGCCGGGCGTGGCCTCGGCCATCGCGGTGAGCATTGCGATCGTGGGTCTGGCCTACCACCTGCTGCTGCGCCACATCTGGGCTCCACAGGGCCTGCAATGGCTGGCGGATGTGACGCTGCATTACGCCGTGCCCCTGCTGTGCATGGTGCACTGGTGGTTCTGCGTGCCGCCTGCGCGCATGGCCTGGCATGCCCCGCTGGCCTGGGCCGCCTGGCCACTGGCTTACCTGGTCTATGCGCTCCTGCGCGGCGCATGGCTGCAGAGCTACCCCTACCCTTTCATCGACGTGACGGCACTCGGCTACCCGCAGACGCTGCTGAACGCGGCGGGTCTGCTGGTCGTCTTTCTGCTGCTGGGCAGCGTGTTGGTGGCCATTGGCCGCGCACGCTTCAAGCGGCTGGCACGTTGAGCAGGCTCTGCACCAGCGGGTGTTGCACCTTGCGCGCGGTGCCGATCGCGTAGAAGTGCTCGCGCACGCCGTCGCAAGCGCCGATCCATTGCAAACCATACCCCTTGGACAACTTCTCGCGCATGCGCTCGGAGGCCGGGAACACGCCCATGCCCGACGAACCGAAGGTGGCGAGCAATGCGCTGTCTTCGAACTCACCCACCACGCGCGGCAGCACACCGTGACCTTCGAACCACTGGTCGATGCGCAGGCGCACCGAGGCGTGGGCCGTGGGCAGCAGCACCGGCACGTTGGCCAGGCTCTGGGGGAAGTCCTGCCTGGCCTGGGCCAGCCAGGCTTTGGG
>JANPKR010000555.1:0-7292 GCA_031426175.1 Hydrogenophaga sp.
GCCGCCGAGATGCTGCCGCCGTAGCGCTCCACCAGGCCCTGGCTGATCCACAGGCCCAAGCCATTCCCGTCGTTCTTGGTGGTGAAGAACGGGCGGAACAAACGCTCCTTCGTTTCAGCGCTCAGGCCGTGTCCGGAGTCCTCCACGCGCAACAGCGCGCCACCCGCGTGCACGCCGTGCGGGCCTTCGGGCACCCAGTCCTGCGTCACGAGCCGCAACACACCGCCCTGCGGCATCGCCTGGATGGCGTTGATCAGCAGGTTGATGATCACCTGCTGCAGCTCCTGCCGGTTGCAGCCGACACGGCGTGTACCCCGCAACTCGCGCTGCACCTCGATATGGGTCTGCGCGAGAAGATGCCCCACCAGCACCAGGCAGTCGTTGACCGTGCGGTTCAAGTCCAGCTGCTCCACGTAGCCTGCGTACTCCGTGGGTCGCGCGTACTGCAGCAGCTGCGTGACGATCAGGCGCATGCGCTCGACCTGCTCGTCGAGCAACAGCAGTTCGCCACGCACCGGCTGTGCGTGCGCGCCCAGGGTCTCACGCATCAAATCAAGGTTGCCCTGCATTACCGCGATGGGGTTGTTGATCTCGTGCGCAATGCTGGCGGTGAGCTGGCCGATGGCCGCGAGCTTTTCACTCTTCACCAGTTGCTGCTGCGCCAACTGCAGCGATGCATTGCTCATTTCCAGCTCCTGCGTGCGCTCGGCCACTTTGTGGTCGAGCTCTTCGCCCCAACGTTGGAGCGCAGAGGTCTTGTCGTCGATCACGTCGAGCAGCTCGTCCAGATGGCCAGCCAGTGCGCCGAGTTCGTCGCGTGCCGGGAGTTCGCCCACGCGCGCCTGCGACTGGCCTTCTTCCACCAGTTGCATGGTCCGGTTCATGCGCTGCACCGGCTGGAAGATGCTTCGCGCCCAGCTCAGCGAGAACCAGGCCGATAGCGCCATCACGCACAGGAAGATCAAACCCATCGCCGCCAGCATGGCGTAGCGCACCAGCCGGAAAGGCGCCTCGGTGAAGCCCACGTAGAGCATGCCGATGCGCGCGCCGGTGGCGTCCTGCAGGGGCTGGTAGGCCGACACGTACCAGTCGTTCACCACGAAGGCGCGGTCCAGCCAGGTGTTGCCACGGCCCAGCACCGCGTCGCGCACGGCTTGCGACACGCGCGTGCCGATGGCGCGTTGGTCTTGAAACAGGCGCACGTTGGTGGTGATGCGCACGTCGTCCATGAACAGCGTGGCCGTGCCTTGGCTGCCGAAGGGCAGTGCGCCTTCGGGGTAGACGATGCGGTTGATGTGGTCGATGAAATCGAGGTTCTGGTTCAGCAGCAGGCCGCCGCTGAGCAGCGCGATGGTCTTGCCCGCGGCATCGCGAACCGGGTGGGTGGACAGCACGACCATGGCGCGGTTCTCAGCCTGGCGTGTGTCGGGCGCGGCGTTGCGCGTGGCCACCAGGGCAATGCGCAGGCGCGGCATGAGGTGCGGCGCCAGCGCGTCCAGCGCTTCGGGTGTGAGCTGCAACAACCGGGCCTTGACCGGTTGACCAGGCGCTTGCACCGATCCGCTGATGACCTCGGGCATGGCAGGTATCGGTTCGGCTGCATCGCGGCTGCTCAGGCCGGCTGGCGCGGCGCGAGCCAGTGGCCGACCCAGCGGGTCGTAGAGCACCAGGAAGTCCAGCCCGAGCTGTTCACGGGCCAGCGCCATCTGGTCGTTGACGAAAACCGGTGCCAGGGGCTTGACCGGACGCAGTGCCGCGTACAGCGCCTGAGAGTTGGCCACCCCTTGTGTGCCGGAGCCCACCTCGCTGAGCACCTGTTCGAAGTAACCGTGAGCCACCGCAAGGTCGCTGCGCACCTTGGTGATCAGCAGCCTGTCGTAGGCCACATTGCCCCACAGCGCCAGCGCAATCACCAGCATTGGAAACGCCACCAGCAGGGGCAGCAGTGCCATCGCCAGCAGCTTGTTGCGAACCGAGCCTGCCAGCCAGCGCGGCGTGCGCCAGAGGGTCACAGGCTCGCCCACTCGGCGACGCGGCGTTCGAGCGTGCGGCGTGACACGCCGAGCAGTTGCGCTGCGCGCGTTTTATCGCCCTGCACCGAGTCGAGCACGGTGAGGATGTGCAGCTTTTCCATGGCGTGCAGATCGGTGGGCATGGCCGGTGCCGAGGCGCTGTCCTGCGAGCGGCTGACGCCCGGGTACAGAGCCGAGACGTTGAGCGAACCCAGGATGAGCGAACGCTCGATCAGGTTGCGCAGTTCACGCACGTTGCCGGGCCAGTCGTATTGCGCGAGGAAATCCATCTCCTGCGCACTGATGGTGAGGGGCTCCACGCCGAGCGAGGGCGCGAGCTGTGCCATGAAGTGGGCCACCAGCTCGGGGATGTCCTGTTTGTGCTCGCGCAGCGGCGCCAGGTTCAGGTCGACCACCTGCAGGCGGAAGAACAGGTCCTTGCGGAAGCGGCCACCCTCCACCTCGGCGCTGAGTTGGCGGTTGGTCGCCGCGATGATGCGCAAGTTCAGCGGAACCAGCTGTTCGCTGCCCACAGGGCGGATCTTCAGGTCTTCGATCGCGCGCAGCAACGTGGCCTGGATCGGCACTGGCAGCTCGGCAATTTCGTCCAGGAACAACGTGCCGCCCTGTGCGTAGTGAAACAAGCCGTCGCGTGCGCGGGTCGCTCCGCTGAACGCGCCCTTGGCGTGGCCAAACAGCTCGCTCTCGATCAACTCGGGGGACACCGCTGCGCAATTCACCGGCACGAACGGTCCACTGGCGCGGCTGCTTTGCGCATGCAGCTCGCGCGCCACCAATTCCTTGCCGGTGCCCGATTCGCCCTGCAGCAACACTGTGCTGTTGACCGCCGCCACGCGGGCGATCGACGCGCGCAGGCTCTGCACATAGTGCGACTGTCCCACCAGCGCCATGCCGCGCCCGGGGGGCTGTGCGACAGCGCGGCGCAGCACGAAATTTTCCCGGCGCAGGCGCGAACGTTCGTAACAGTGCTTCACCGCATTGAGGATCTGCGGAACCCGAAACGGTTTGAGGATGAAGTCCGACGCGCCGGCCCGCAGCGCTTCGATGGCGGTGTCGAGGTCGGCAAACGCGGTGATCAGGATCACCTCGCCGGTGAAGCCTTGCTCGCGCAATTCCTTGAGCCAGACCACGCCGCTTTTTCCAGGCAGCGAGATGTCCAGAATGATCAGGTCGACGTGGTGGTTGCGCAGCCACTGCGCGCCGTCCTCGGCGCTGGTGGCACTCATCACGAAGTGGCAGCGCGGTGCCAGCGTCTTCACCAGAAAGTTCAGCATGCCCTGTTCGTCGTCGACGATCAGGATGGACCAGTCGGGCCAGCCTTCCAGCGATTTTTCGGGCCCGGAGGGCATGAGTGACGTGTTCACCCGGCGGGATTCTACGGATGTGCCCTACGAAAACAGTGGGGTATTGGCGCAAACCCCACGTTGGTGCGGGGTGTTGAAACGAATGAACATCCATGGTGCGTGCGACAAGTTGTCGCGTCATGTGACGACACCTTGTCCGGGTTTTCGGCGCGTTACCGCGATCGGCATACGGGTTATCCCGAAGCGCCCCGAGAGCTTGGTGGCGAGATTGTGAGCATGCTCAGGGTGTGGCGCTCTGCAGGCACAAGTGTCGCGTTCAGCCGCACCGATACCTTTGACTTATGGCACGCTTCTGGCTATCAAAAGCGCAGCAAGCTCCCATGCCGCAGCGGTGCATGAAGGCGGCTCTCTTCGAGAGGCTTGAATCACCTTTTGCTACGTATGAACCACCTTGCAACCCATTCCGGCAGGGGTTAGATTCCACGTATGCAAAAGGTCCGCACGTTGTGTCGTGGACCAGATTCAACTTGGAGATCTGCATGACAAAGCCCTCCCAACCGACCGCAGGTGCCGAGCGTTCCGGCCTGAATCGACGCACCCTGTTCGCAGGCGCGTCCACGGTCGGCGCGCTCGCCGCCGCGGCCGCACTGATCCCGCGCGCACCGGTCGAAGAAAACGCGGCCATCGAAGCCAAACCTGCGCCCACCAAAGGCGGCGGCTACAGCCTCAGCGCCCACGTCAAACAGTACTACCAGACCACCCGCATCTGAGCGGACGGTTTTTCTTGATCCCCCACGTTTTCGTTCGTTCGCTGCCCTGCATCGGGGCGCAAGCCGCTGACCAGGCGAATCTTCAAGCGACTCCTCAGGAGGCAAAACCATGCTGCTGACCAAAAAATCATCCTCCACTGGCGGACACGCATCGCGCGTGCATTCCTCCTTCGTTCACAACCTTCAGCGTGGCCTGTCCTCGGCCCTGCCCACCATGGACCGCCGCGCGTTTCTGCGCCGCTCGGGCATGGGCGTGGGCGTGGGCCTCGCGGCTTCACAGCTCGTGCTGGTGAAGAAAGCCAAAGCGGCTGAAGGCAAGTCCATCGACGGCACCGGCAAGATCGAAGTCAAGCGCACCATCTGCACGCACTGCTCGGTGGGCTGCGCCACCGACGCGATCGTGGAGAACGGCGTGTGGGTGCGCCAGGAGCCGGTGTTCGATTCCCCCATCAACCTGGGCGCCCATTGCGCCAAGGGTGCGGCCCTGCGAGAGCACGGCCACGGCGAGTACCGCCTGCGCTACCCCATGAAGCTGGTGAACGGCAAGTACGAGCGCATCAGCTGGGACGTGGCGCTGAACGAAATCACCGCCAGGATGAAAGAGTTGCGCGAGGCCAGCGGCCCCGACTCGGTGTACTTCGTGGGTTCTTCCAAGCACAACAACGAGCAGGCCTATCTGCTGCGCAAGTTCGTGAGCTTCTGGGGCACCAACAACTGCGACCACCAGGCCCGTATCTGCCACTCCACCACGGTGGCCGGTGTTGCGAACACCTGGGGCTACGGCGCCATGACCAATTCGTACAACGACATGCAGAACAGCAAGTGCGCGTTGTACATCGGGTCGAACGCTGCCGAAGCGCATCCGGTGTCCATGTTGCACATGCTGCACGCCAAGGAAAACGGCTGCAAGATGATCGTGGTCGATCCGCGCTTCACCCGCACCGCGGCCAAGGCGGACGAGTTCGTGCGCATCCGCTCAGGCACCGACATTCCCTTCCTCTTCGGCGTGTTGCACCACATCTTCAAGAACGGCTGGGAAGACAAGCAGTACATCAACGACCGCGTGTTCGGCATGGAGGCCGTCAAGGCCGACGTGATGACCAAGTGGACACCGGACAAGGTCGAAGAGGCCTGCGGCGTGGACGAGGCCACCGTGTTCAAGGTCGCCAAGATGCTGCACGAAAACAACCCCAGCACCATCGTGTGGTGCATGGGCCAGACGCAGCACACCATCGGCAACGCCATCGTGCGTGCCTCGTGCATCCTGCAACTGGCGCTGGGCAACATCGGCAAGACCGGCGGCGGCACCAACATCTTCCGTGGCCACGACAACGTGCAGGGCGCGACCGACGTGGGCCCGAACCCCGATTCGCTGCCCGGCTACTACGGCCTGGCCGCCGGCTCGTGGAAACACTTCGCCGCTGTGTGGGGTGTGGACTACGAGTGGATCAAGAAGCAGTACGCCGAAGGCACGATGGAGAAGCCCGGCATCACCGTCTCGCGCTGGATCGACGGTGTGATGGAGAACAACGAACTCATCGACCAGGGCCCGAACCTGCGCGGTGTGTTCTTCTGGGGCCATGCGCCCAACTCGCAGACCCGCGGTCTGGAGATGAAGCGTGCCATGGACAAGCTGGACCTTCTGGTTGTGGTGGACCCGTATCCGTCGGCCACCGCTTCGATGGCGGCCATGCCCGGCAAGCCGGAAGACCTGAACCCCAACCGCGCGGTGTACCTGCTGCCCGCAGCCACGCAGTTCGAAACCAGCGGCTCATGCACTGCATCGAACCGATCGCTGCAGTGGCGCGAAAAGGTCATTGAGCCGCTGTGGGAAAGCCGCACTGACCACATGATCATGTACCAGTTCGCACAGAAGCTTGGCTTCGACAAAGAGCTGGTCAAGAACTACAAGATGCAGCAGGTCAAGGGCATGGACGAGCCCGTGCCCGAGGACATCCTGCGCGAGATCAACAAGTCGGTCTGGACCATCGGCTACACCGGCCAGAGCCCGGAGCGCCTGAAGGCCCACATGCGCAACATGAACGCCTTCGATGTGAAGACGCTCAAGGCCAAGGGCAAGGTTGTCGACAAGGAAACCGGCTACGACATGACCGGGGACTACTTCGGTCTGCCTTGGCCTTGCTACGGCACGCCCGAGATCAAGCATCCCGGCTCGCCCAACCTGTACGACACGTCCAAGCACGTCATGGACGGCGGCGGCAACTTCCGCGCCAACTTCGGTGTGGAGCGCGAAGGCAAGAGCTTGCTGGCCGAAGACGGTTCGCACTCGGTGGGCTCCGAGATCACCACGGGCTACCCCGAGTTCGACCACGTGTTGCTGAAGAAACTGGGCTGGTGGGAAGACCTGTCCGAAGCCGAGCGCGCCAAAGCCGAAGGCAAGAACTGGAAAACCGACCCGACCGGCGCCATCATCCGCGTGGCCATGGCCCACGGTTGCCATCCCTTCGGCAACGCCAAGGCCCGTGCTGTGGTGTGGAACTTCCCCGACGCGATCCCACAGCACCGCGAGCCGATCTACGGCACGCGCCCCGACATGGTGGCCAAGTACCCCAGCCACGACGATCAGAAGACCCGCTGGCGCCTCCCCATCCTCTACAAGTCGCTGCAAGCGAAGAACGTCGAGGACAAGCTGCACGAAAAATTCCCGCTGATCATGACCTCGGGTCGCCTGGTCGAGTACGAGGGCGGCGGCGAGGAAACCCGCTCCAACCCTTGGCTGGCCGAGCTGCAGCAGGAAATGTTCGTCGAGATCAACCCCGAGACGGCCACCGCACGCGGCATCCGCAATGGCGAGCGCGTGTGGGTGAGCAGCCCCACCGGAGCGCGCATCAACGTGCAGGCGCTGGTGACGCCTCGCGTCGGACCGGACACCGTGTTCCTGCCTTTCCACTTCTCTGGCCGCTGGCAGGGCGAAGACATGAAGCCCTACTACCCCGACGGCGCGATGCCGGTGGTGCGTGGTGAGGCAGTCAACACAGCGACCACCTACGGATACGACATCGTCACGATGATGCAGGAAACCAAGACCACGATCTGCAATGTGGAGCGTGCGTAAGCACCGGCTCACGGCAACAGGAGAAAAACATGGCAAGAATGAAATTCATCTGTGATGCAGAGCGCTGCATCGAATGCAACGGTTGTGTGACCGCCTGCAAGAACGAGCA
>JANPKR010000556.1:0-2505 GCA_031426175.1 Hydrogenophaga sp.
CCCGGGTCATGGCGAGCAGGCGTTCGGCGGGTCGGTGATCGATTTGGCGCCAGTCAAAGCGCCATTCCCAGCAGCCGGTGGCTTCTCCGGGTGTGTTCATGCGGTGTTTGCCATCCAGGCCCACCACGTCCTGGAACGGCAGCACCAGGGTGTTGGCCACCGACTGCGAGAGCGCGGTGATCAGTGTCCAGTGCGGCTCGGTGTCCACCGCCGGGCCAAGGTAGGCGCGCGCAGCGGCCTTGTCGTGTGCGGAGGCGCTGCGCCACCAGCCCAGGGTGGTGTCGTTGTCGTGGGTGCCGGTGTAGGCCACGCAGTCGCGGGTGAGGTTGTGCGGCAGGTAGGGGTTGCCTGGCCCGCCCCCAAAGGCGAACTGCAGGATGCGCATGCCGGGGAAACCGCAGGCTTCGCGCAGTTCGGTGACCTCGGGCGTGATCAGGCCCAGGTCCTCCGCGATGATGGCCAGCGGGCCAAACTCGTCCTGCAAGGCTGCGAACAGCGGCAGACCCGGGCCGCTTTGCCACCGGCCCGCCACGGCGGTGGGTTCGCTGGCCGGGATTTCCCAATGCGCCTCGAAACCGCGAAAGTGGTCCAGCCGCACCACGTCGACCTGCTGGAACAGGTGTGCGACGCGGTCTTTCCACCAGCGGTAACCGTTCTGCGCCATCACTGGCCAGTTGTAGAGCGGGTTGCCCCAGCGCTGGCCAGTTGCGCTGAAATAGTCGGGTGGCACGCCGGCCACCACCTCGGGCTCCAAGTCGTCGCCGAGCAAGAACTCGGTCGCATGGGCCCAGACGTCGGCGCTGTGGTGCGCCACGAAGATCGGTGCGTCTCCCACCACCTGCACACCCCGGCTGCGCGCGTAGTCGCGCAACGCCTGCCACTGCACCCAGAAGCGCCATTGCACGAACTGCCAGAAACCCAGCGCTTTGGGTGAGTGCTGGCGCACTTCGTCCAGCGCCGCCGGGTCGCGCTGCGCCAGCGGCGCGGGCCACTGCGGCCAGCTGCCGATGTGGCGTTCGCTCAGCACCATGAAGAGCGCGTAGTCGTCAAGCCAGTGCGCGTGTTCGGTGCAGAAGGCGGCCAGCGCGTCGCGGCTGTCGGCGCTGGCGCGCTGGCTGAAACCGTCCCAGGCCTTGCGCAGGCAGGCCATGCGCCAGGGCGCCACGCGGGTGAAGTCGCAGCGGTGGTGATCGAACCCCTGGGAGGGCATCCAGGGCAGCCAGCCCATCTGCACCAGGTCGTCCAGATCGACCATGAGCGGGCTGCCGGCAAACGCCGACACGCTCTGGTAAGGCGAGTTGCCCGGGCCGGCCGGCGACAGCGGCAGGATCTGCCACATCGACTGCCCGGCCGAGGCCAGCCAGTCCACGAAGTGGCGCGAGCCGATGCCGAAGTCGCCTGAACCGTTGGGGCCCGGCAGGCTGGTGATGTGCAGCAGCACACCGCTGGTGCGGCGCGAGAGAAAAGGGTGGAGGGCGGTGTTCATGGCGGTGTGCCGTCCAGCGCATGCAAGCCTTGGACCAGCACCCACACACTGGTCTCGTGCAGCTCCAGCGGGCCGGTGACGGTGTCGGCAGCTTCGCCCGGCAGCGCGATCCGGGTGCTGGCGCTGTCGAGCAACACGCGCCAGTCGCCGGGGGGCAGCGGAAGCTGGCAGGGGCCCTGGTCGGCGTGCCAGACCAGCAGCAGGCGCTCTTGTGCCGGTGCACCGCCTTCGCCCACGGTGATCAGGGCCGTGAGCGTGTGGCGGTCGCGGGCCTGCCAGGCGCCCGGCCGCAGCGGCTGGCCGTCGCTGTCGAGCCAGGCGATGTCGGGCAGGGCTGTGTGGTCGGTGTTGCCAACGCCTTCGAACCAGCGTGCGTGGCGCAGACCGGGGTGCTGCCGTCGCAGCGCCGTGAGGCCAGCCACGAAGCCGGCGAGTTCGGTGTCGGCGTTGGCCCAGTTCAGCCAGGTGGTGGCGTTGTCCTGGCAGTAGCTGTTGTTGTTGCCTTGCTGGCTGTGGCCCATCTCATCGCCGGCCAGCAATTGCGGCGTGCCCTGTGAGCAGAACAGCGTGGCCAGCAGCGCGCGGCGCCACAGCCCCCGGCGGTGCAGCACCACCGGGTCGTTGGTCGGGCCTTCCACGCCGCCGTTGGCACTCAGGTTGTGGCCGTGGCCGTCTCGGTTGTTTTCACCGTTGGCCTGGTTGTGCTTGTGCTGGTGGGCGGTGAGGTCGGCCAGGTTGAAACCGTCGTGCGCGGTGACCATGTTCACGCTGGCGGTGGGCAGGCGGCCACGCTGGTGGAACACATCGCCGCTGGCGCACACCCGGGTGGCGAGCTCACCGCGCGTGCCGTGGTGGCCAAGCCAGAAGGCGCGCACGCCATCGCGGAAGCGGTCGTTCCACTCCAGCCAGCCGGCTTCGAAACCACCCAGGTGGTAACCGTTCGGCCCCACGTCCCAAGGCTCGGCGATGAGGCGCACGTTGCGCAGCACCGGGTCGTGTGCCATGGCACTCAGCAGGGC
>JANPKR010000557.1:0-2030 GCA_031426175.1 Hydrogenophaga sp.
GGCCAGCACCCTGCAGCCGGTGGACCAGGCCCTGCTGTCCGACCCGCAAACCAGCGGCGGTCTGCTGGTGGCTTGCGCGCCCGACGCGGTGGACGCGGTGCTGGCGATCTTCGAGAAGCACGGCTTTGCCGGCGCCGCCGACATCGGCGAAATCGTGGCACCCGCCGCCGAAGGCGTGCGCCTTGAAGTGATCTGAGCCATGGAGCGCAGGCGCATCAGCTCCGGCTCGCCGTTCGAGCGGCAGATCGGCTACTCGCGTGCCGTGGTCGCGGGCGACTGGGTCTTCGTCTCCGGCACCACCGGTTTTGACTACACCAGCATGACCATCTCCGAGAGCGTGGTGGAGCAGGCCGAGCAGTGCCTGCAGAACATTGCAGCGGCACTGAAGCAGGCAGGTGCCAGCCTGGACGACGTGGTGCGCGTGAACTACGTGCTGCCCGATGGCGCCGACTTCGAAGCCTGCTGGCCCGTGCTGCGCAAACATCTGGGCGCAGCGCGCCCGGCGGCCATGATGATCACGGCCGGCCTGCTCGATCCGCGCATGAAGATCGAGATCGAGGTCACCGCGCTCAAGCAGCGCTGAATCTCCATGACCCACGCCCCCATCCTCGCTTTCGACATCTTCGGCACCGTGGTCGACTGGCACGGCAGCATTCAGCGCGAGGTGGCGGCGCTGCACCCGCAGGTGGACGCCGACGCCTTTGCGCTCGCCTGGCGCGCGGGTTACCAGCCGGCCATGCAGCGCGTGCGCTCGGGCGAACTGGGGTGGACGTTGATCGACGACCTGCACCGCCTGATCCTTGATGGGCTGCTGCCGACATTCGGACTGACGGATCTGACCGAGGCGCAGAAGCAGCACCTCAACAAGGTCTGGCACCGCCTCGACCCGTGGCCCGACACGGTGGCCGGGCTCACGCGCCTGAAGAGCCGCCACACGATCTGCAGCCTGTCCAACGGCAACATCGGCCTGCTCACCAACATGGCCAAACGCGCGGGGCTGCCGTGGGACTGCGTGCTCTCGGCCGAGGTGTTTCGCGCCTACAAGCCCGACCCCGCAACCTACCTGGGTGTGGCCCGCGTGTTCGACGTGGCGCCGTCCGACGTGATGCTGGTCGCGGCCCACCAGGACGACCTGGCCGCAGCGCGGGCCTGCGGATTGCGCACGGCCTACATCGAGCGCCCGCTGGAGTTCGGTGCGAAGCACCCCAAGGATGTGTCACCCGATGCGGCCAACACCTTTCATGCGCGAAGCCTTGTGCACCTGGCCGAGCAACTGGGCTGCTAAAGAACGCGCTGGCCCACCGTGTCCTTGCGCGTAGCATGGGTCGCTCACACGGCATTGCAGGAGAAGGCGCATGGGCGGTCGAATCGGTTATTCAAAGTTTGCCAACCAGATAGCGCGCCTGAGCGGACGGCCCAAGACTTTTGCGCTGGCTGCCGCCGTGATCGTGGTGTGGCTCATCACCGGGCCGTTGTTCGGTTTCAGCGACACCTGGCAGCTGGTGATCAACACCGGCACCACCATCGTCACCTTTCTCATGGTGTTCCTGATCCAGAACACGCAAAACCGGGACTCCGAGGCCTTGCAGATCAAGCTCGACGAGCTGATCCGCGCCACCAAGGGTGCGCACAACGCGTTGCTGGACCTGGAAGAATTGGAGCAGGACGAGCTCGACGCGTTTCGCCAGCGTTACGAGACCTTGGCCAGCGTGGCCCGCAAGGACCTGGAGCGTGGTGATCAGGACACCGGTTCGCCCGAGGCCTGACGCGGGTTGGGGCCCACGCGGTAGCGCTCGATGAAACCGCGATCGATGCGGTCCTTCCAGCGCCAGGCCCACGCGCCCTCCAGACTGAGCGGCCCGTAGCTCGCGATGGCGTGGCCGGTGCCGCACGACAGCAGGTTGAGCGTGTTCGTGGGTGGCTGGTGTGCCTTGAGCGGCTTGCGCTGGTGAAACGCCAGCAGGTTGTGCGCCAGCGGCGGACCGGCGCGCACCGCGTACACACCGCTGCGTGCGTGCGGCGCGTCAGCG
>JANPKR010000558.1:0-16149 GCA_031426175.1 Hydrogenophaga sp.
GTCGTGAGGAGACATTTATCAGTTTCGTTCAGCTTCGGTTCACCCACTTCTTCCTAAGCTCCTTCTCACATCAACCAAGGAGCTTTCCATGAAACGTGCCTCCATTCTCTGTCTGACTACGTTGCTGGCAGCGGGCGTCCAAGCCCAGACCTTCAACGACACTGCCCGCGTGCGCAACGTCGAACCGCGGTACGAGAACATCTCCGTGCCGCGCAACGAGTGCACCAGTCAATGGGTGACCGAGCAGCAGGCCGTGGCGACTTCGCGCAATTACGGGGGGCTGGCGGTTGGCGGTGTGGCCGGTGCCTTGCTCGGCAACCAGGTTGGCAAGGGCCGCGGCCGCGAAGCCGCCACCGCGCTCGGTGCCGTGGTCGGCGCACTGGCAGCCGAGCACTTTGCCAACCAGAACAACTGGGGTGGTGGCTTCCAGCAGGCATCCCAGCCGCAGCAGCGCCAGGTGCAGAACTGCCGTACCGTCAACGACGTGCAGTCCCGCCTCACGGGCTACCAAGTCGAATACGAGTACCGCGGCCAGGTCTACAACACGGTGACCCGCGAGAACCCAGGCCGCACCTTGCCGATTCGCGTTTCATTCACTCCAGTTGAGCGCGAGTATCAGGGTGGACGCCAATACCAGGGTGGACGCGAATACCAGGTCAGGCGTGATGAACGTGGCGGTCGCGAATACCTTGATACTTACAACCGATGAACACATTTGCCAAACTACTCTGCGCCACCCTGCTGGTTGTTTCCAACCTGGCCTGGGCCGATTTGAGCCGCGACGACGCGGCCGCGGTGGCCCAGCGGGCCAGTGGCGCCCGCGTGCTGTCCGTCGAGAAGTCCGAGTCTTCGGGCCAGCCGGTATGGCGCATCAAGGTGGTCACGCCGGCTGGTGAGGTCCGCGTGATCCAGGTGGACGTCGTCACTGGCCAGATCCGCTAAGCCGGCCTACCGCAGATCCAGCCCAATGCGCTTGTTACTGATCGAGGACGATGCCGCACTACGGCTCACCTTGGCCCGCCAGCTGGAGGCCGATGGCTACCGGGTCGACCAGGCCAAGGACGGCGAAGAGGGCATGTTTCTGGCGCGCGAGTACCCGGTCGATCTTGTCATCGTTGACCTGGGGTTGCCCAAGCTGAACGGGCTGACCATCGTGCAGCGCCTGCGGCAGGAGGGAAGTACCCTACCCATTCTCATCCTCACCGCGCGAAGCAGCTGGCAAGACAAAGTGGTGGGCCTGGAAGCCGGAGCCGACGACTACCTGGTCAAGCCTTTCGAATACCCGGAACTGGCAGCGCGGATCAAGGCCTTGCTGCGGCGCTCGCTGGGGGCTTCATCTGACGTGCTGACGCTCGGCCCCCTCAGCATCGACCCGTCGGCGCAGGCTGTGCGGCTCGGCGGCGCGGTGCTGGAGCTCACGGCGTTCGAGTACCGCCTCCTCGAGTACCTGGTGCGCCAGCGCCCGGCCATCGTCACCAGGCAGGTGCTGTCGGACTACCTTTACCCGCACGGGGAAGACCGCGACAGCAACGTGCTGGAAGTGCTGGTGGGTCGCCTGCGGCGCAAGCTCGACCCCGACGGCAGCGTCGGCCCGATCGAGACCGTCCGAGGGCGGGGCTACCGGTTCACCCTCGAATGAAGGCCGGCTACTCCATTCGTACCCGCCTGCTTCTGGGTGCTGCGGTGGTACTGCTGGCATTTATGGCCGGCGCGGGGCTGGCGGTGCAGCGTGCGAATGCCGAAAGCGTGCGGGCGGCCTATTTCGGCCGGCTGCAGAGCACCATCTACCTGCTGCTGGCAGCTGCCGAACTCGATGCTGGCGGAGCGCTGGTGATGCCGCCAGAGTTTGCGGAGCCGCGGCTGTCGCTTCCGGGTTCCGGCCTATACGCGGGCATCTACAACGTGCTGCGCAGGGATCAGTGGCAGTCGGCCTCGACCCTGGGCCTGCAGCCACCGTTCCGGCGCAGCCAGCAACCCGGTCAATGGCGCAACGAGACGGTGGATGGGGCCGGCAAGTCCTTCCTGTCGGTCAGCTATGCCGTCACCTGGAAGGCCTCCGAGCGTGAGGCACCGCTGGTGCTCACGGTGCTGGAGGACCACGCGGCCTTCGACCGCGAAGTCGGCGCCTTCACCCGCACCCTTTGGCTCTGGCTGGGCGGCGCCGCTGTGCTGCTGTTGCTGGCGCAGCTGTGGCTGCTGCGGTGGGGCCTGGCGCCGCTGCGGCACGTGGCCAGCGAGATCCGGCGTATCGAAGATGGCGGGCAATCGCGCATCGAGGGCCGCTACCCTACCGAAATCTCCAGCCTCACGGACAACCTGAACAACCTGATCGAGCAGGAGCGCGAGCGCCAGGCCCGACATCGCGACGCGCTGAGCTTTCTCGCCCACAGCCTGAAGACTCCGCTGGCCGTTCTGCGCAGCGCCCTGGCCGAGCCGGCGCAGCTGCCAGCCACCGTGGCCCAGCAGGTGAGCCGCATGGACGACATAGTGCAGCACCAGCTGGGGCGCGCCATCGCCGGGGGCGCCGCGCGCTTTGCGCCGCCACTTCTGGTGGCGCCGATCCTAGAGCGCATTTGCAGCGCGCTGGCCAAGGTGTATGCCGAAAGGGCATTGGACTTCAGCGTCGAGTGCCCGGCCGACCTGGCCTGGCGCATCGACGAGGGCGACTTGTTCGAGATGCTTGGGAACCTGCTGGACAACGGGGCCAAGTGGGCACGCACCCAGGTCCTGGTGCGGATATGGCGTGAGCCGGGATCCTTGTGCATTCGCATCGAGGACGACGGCCCCGGATTCAGCGACACAGAATCCATCCTGCAGCTGCACGTGCGGGGGGACGAGCGAACGCCCGGGCACGGCGTCGGGCTGGCAGTGGTGAACGACCTGGTGGCCAGCCATCAAGGGGATCTGAAGCTTTCAGGTGGCCCATTGGGCGGCGGGCGGGTTGACATCGTGTTGCCAGTGCCCTGAGGGGCATGCGCCTCGCAGAACCGGAGGATCGCTCGGGCTATCGTGGCCTGATGCAATCTCTGCAAGCAGCACTTGTCGAGGTGCTCATCGCGCTCTACGTAGCCGTTCAGCGAGCACGCCGCCTAGTAGAGCCAACACGTTCAAACGAGGCCCGTTACATCTCCTACGCAGCAGACATGCATGTAACTGGGTTTGTGCTGCAGACCGAAGTCCTGTTCAACAGCAAAGGAGTCACAAGTGACCGTCCGTTCGAAAATAAAGTTTCCCGCTGCCATGTTGATGGCCACCGCACTCTCCTGGGGGTTCAACGCCCAGGCCGCTGGATTGGGTGTTGGCGTGGGAGTGGGTGTCGATGCCAATGTCGGCGCGAATGCTGGCATCGCCGACGTCCGCCTCGGAACGCACAGCGGAATTTCAAGCGATGTCCGGGCTCGCGCCATGACGGGCGCCAATGGGCGATCGGATGCTCGATACCAAAATGAAGGCCGAAGCGGCTCAGCGCTTTTAGCAGTCACTGACGCAAAGGCTGAAGGTGCCACCTCGGTGGGCTCACAAGTCAAGAGCGCGGTGTCTGTCGATGGGCAGGCCCGGTCACAAGCACGAGGTTCGACGAACTGACCGGCTATTGATCAACCAAACATGAACGCCCCGAGAGGGGCGTTCTTTAATGGGTCAAAGGCATTGTGGTACTGGCTGCTACTGCGAGGATCATGCGGGCAGCAAACGACAGAGTTCCTATTCGATACGTCCCGAAGGCTCGACAGCCGTCCGAACATCGCCGTCACAACTCTCGAAGCACTGCATGCAGTTCTGCCTTACATCCCAGGTCAAGAAGTTTGGATCGCACACCCGTTGAGTGCTGATCCGTACCGGCCCCTGCTATCTGATATTGATAGTGCCGCGAATGGTCACGCCTGGCTCAATGACCACCTCAGGGGGGTAGACATACACAGGCTGGGATTCCACATAAACCGGGCCACGTGCAGGGGAGCGCTCATAACCCTTGCACTTGCGCTCTTCCTTGTAGTCGCCGTCCCTTTGCAACTCTCGCTTCACCCTGCAGTTTCCATCCAGGAACTCTTCCTTGAATTCTGTGCGCGCATGCGAGCCATAGCGACCGCCTTTGCAGTCAATTTTTTCCTCGAACTCACCGTATTTTTCTCGTTTTCGTTCGACTTTGCAGTTGCCATCTCTGTACTGGTGTTTGTATTCCGATCCCTTTCGGGCTCCTCGATGATCTTCATCATCATCATCCGCTAGTGCACCAAAAGACAGAGTAGTAACTGCTAAAACTACGACGATGATTCGATTCATGTTCATGGGAAATTTTTGCCTTTTTCGAACTTTCTAGCTGTGAAAATTTGTTCGGTCAGTCTCGCCGCCACATCAAAAGCTGTGATTGGACGGACGAGCAATAAAGGCTTCGATTCCCTCTGCTTTAATGTCTTCCAAGGCAGCGTCTAGCGCCTCCTTGTCCGTCGCAAATTCTCCGTCCCACACCGTGGAGTTATTTTGGTCATCCACCACTTCAAGCGTCCAGCCGGTATTCAGCATGCGGTAGATCTGAATCTCAACCGAGTGACCATCGGCCGTGTACGTCTGATTCAGAGGTGAGTCGATAAGATCGTGTTCATCATTCATACGCTTAACCGATTTGAGAATTGTGCACTGGAGTGCTGGTGGAGGTCCGCACAAGGCAGGGGTTGGGAGAGGTTCGACTGCGGCAAGTTCAACGAGGCATGTCGGGTTGCTATTTTGAAGGATTGATCGGCGTTCGCGTGGTGACCAAGGATCGATTCATCAGGCAGCGATCGCCATGCCTCTGGCCATGACTTGTCAGGCAACGTGAATGATGATTTCACGGCGCCGTGTGGCAATCACGTGCCATCGGCAACTGCTCCCCGACGAGTTCGAGCTTCAGAATCCGAGTTAAAAGTGCTTTCGACGCCGGTGGCCGAATGGCTGTTGAAGATTGATCTGAATCTTTCGAGCCCGACGTCTCGAAACACAGCGGCGTTGACCACCGGCCAGTCAACGGTCAGCCTTTCTCTGACTGCTGCACCTCCGAGACCGGGCACCCAAAGTGTGGAGAACCCCATCAGTGTCCAGTGGCGGGACGTGACTTCGAACACACTGCAGTTACACCGTTTGCCACTGTTGGCGCCAGCGCGTTAAGCTGGGCGCAACATGTCATCATTTCGTCACAACATTGCGCTAGGACTTGCCGAAGCTGACACGAACGTGCTCGCGTGGTGGGGTGCTCTGTGCGCGCTTGCAGTGCTGAATTCTTGCCTGTGGCTCAGCGTGTTGCTGTACGGGCCGGTCACTGGATTCCAAGGAGAACTGCAGCTTGCGCTGTCTGGCGTCTATGTGCTGGTGTGCGCCTATCGCTCTGTGCTGCCGCGGGTAGACCTTGAGCGACTGGTGGTGGTGGACACTCATTTGTCTAGCATTTTCCTGGGACGGGTCGCAGCCACGGTCGCAGAGATCTGTTTCGCGCTGCAGCTCGGTTTGGTGGTTCATCAGCTGGGTTTACACGCCGGGATGACGTGGGTCCCATGGGCCGCATGGGCGATCCCCGTGTTCATGATCGTGGCACAGGCTTTCTGCTGGCACAGCGTGCTGACGCTCAATCACATCACCCAGGCTGTCGAGTCGATACTCTGGGCAGCTGGCTTTGCCTGGATGGCGGCCGTGCTGATGATCATCGCTTTGGATAGCAGTGGCTGGGTCAACTCGTTGGCCCTCTTCGGGATTTTCTGTTCGACAGCTTTCGTTGCGTATGTCGTGGGTGTGGACGCGCCGATGTACTGGCGCCGTTACCAGTATGGGCGTTCACGCGGACTGGCCTACATGCGCCTCGATCATGGCGCGCGCGATGCCTGGCGGCGGCGGGTACGCAGTGGAAGTTGGTCGGCATGGAAGGCCGACGCACTCTGGCTGACGCCTTACTTCAGCGTCGGCGTATGGATCAGCATCGCAATCGTCTTGGTGCCCGACGCCTGAGAACCTCGAAGCTGTGCGCGCAGCGAACTCGTCGAAACCGAAGCGAGCTGCAGGCGCTGCATACCAGTCTTTGGCGCTGGCATACTGAATGACTGCATGGGTCCACTACCGCCCTGGCTACCATGACGGTCATCAGCCAGGAACGGTCTTTGGGCAAACGGGACAGCAGCCGCTCAACGCTCTGGTTAACTGGCAGCAACGTGCGCATCAAAATGATGGGCAGTTGCACGCCGAATTAAGTGCCAATGGAGGGTACATGACTGCATGCTTAGCAATTGCCCTTTTTGGCTTGCCCGGGCGGGCAGAACTTCCCGCCACCTGAGTCATGCCGACCAGCAGGGTCAATGACGACCGAGCCGGATGGCGTGTACACGGCACAGCCGGCGAAGGACGACGCAAGAAGCATCGCCGCGATCAGTCTTTTCATAGTTAGCCTTTGTTGATGCAATCACACCTAGTTTAAATAAGTGCGGTTTGCCTGCAGAGGAGGTGGTTCACGGACTCGGCTGTAGGCCGGAATGAGACGTGAAAGTAGGCCAGATGGTGCCGCAAGGGAGACCCTCCGATTTTGACGGATGTCCCCAAAATGCTGCCAGGGTAGTTTCTTAAATAGGTCTAGCGTCAAAGCTGCCCAACCGTTTGAGCCACGAAGGACTGCCTTGCGGCGCAAGGGAGACGGGCGGCTGCGGGTCGACAGCGTCAGTTCGACCTTGGAGTACCTGACATTCGGCCGCGAATTGGTTGGACAACCTACGGCCTGCCACGCTGGATGACTTCAGACTTCTCACCGGTCATTGTTGCCGTTGCGCTGTCGCGTGAGCCGATGACGGCTTGGTGCCAGGTACTGTGAACCTTGCACTCGATCGCGACCGACGGCTACGCTGCATAACAGCCCTTGACCGGAGAGTCTCGCGAGACCTAAAAGCCCTGATTCACATTGCCCAACGAACGAGCAAAGGCAGAAGAATCTGACTGGGCCAAAGTCCAATGGTCGAAACTGACCCAGTTCGACAGTTAAGTGGTCAATGGCGGGCCATGAGTGGGCCATGGATGGGCCACAGAAAATCTTCAAGAAAGCTCCTGACTCTTACACCTCGCGCTTCTCAGAGCCCAACGCTACGGTCAAATGAGTAGGAGTGGATTCAAGCGACTGCTGTTTGGGCCATGAGAGGCTCACGTAAGTCGTTGATATTGGTGCGGCTGGCGGGGATCGAACCCACGACCCTCGGCTTCGGAGGCCGATACTCTATCCACTGAGCTACAGCCGCATGCTGTTGGAGACCAAGAGTCTACCTGTTGCGTTTTTCGCCGATGACGACAGCCTTCGGAGGCCAATACTCTATCCACTGAGCTACAGCCGCGCCCGCTTGAATTCTATCAGGCGAGGGGTGTTTGAAAGGTCCACGCAGAGGGCGTTAGATATACTCGAAGGCTGTTCAGACCCATTTCATGCGGGCAAGCTCCGTCAGTTTGTCGACCCGCTTTGCCACCCCTTGAGGACACCATGAGCGACCAATCGCACGAACACCACACCGGCCCGATCAAGACACCTTCGCAGTTGCTGTGGACGTCGTTCTTTGCCTTTGTTGCTCCCATTTTCGTCATCATCGGCCTGGTTTATTTCGTGACCTCGGGCAACAAACCGGCCATGGGTGCAGCCGACCCCGAGCTGGGTATTGCCCAGCGCATTCAGCGGGTGGGTTCGGTGGAGTTGCGCGATGCGAATCGGCCACTGGCTTTGGGTGAAGCGGTTTACGCCGCACAGTGCGTGGCCTGCCATGCAGCGGGCGTGGCCGGTGCACCGAAGTTCGGCGACGCGGCTGCCTGGGCACCGCGCATTGCCACGGGCTACGAGGCCTTGTTGACGTCCGCCCTCAAAGGCAAGGGCGCCATGGGTGCTCAAGGTGGTGGCGCTTACCGCGACGTGGAGATTGGCCGCGCGGTGGTGCATCTGGCCAATGCGTCTGGCGGCAAGTTCGAGGTGCCACAAGCGGCGCCTGACGCTGCGACCGCAGCGCCTGCAGCTGCAGCAGCGGTTGCGCCGGCCGCTGTGGTCGCCGCTGCTGCGGCGCCTGCCGCCGCGCCAGTGGCCGCAGCACCTGCCCCGGCGGCCTCCACGAAGGTCTCGGCCGCTGCGGGAGAAGCGCTCTACAAGCAGGCCTGCGCGGCCTGCCACGTGGCGGGCGTGGCTGGTGCGCCCAAGTTCGCTGACAAAGCCGCCTGGGCACCGCGTGTGGGGCTGGGTCTGGACGCGCTGACCGCCAGCGTCATCAAGGGCAAGGGCGCCATGCCACCCAAGGGTGGCTCTGCCGCCTCCGACGCCGACATCAAGGCTTCTGTGCAATACATGCTGGCGGCGGTGAAGTAAGCAGCTCGGGGTTCTGCTCTCACAAAGGCCGGCTTGATGCCGGCCTTTTGCGTTCTGGTGACCCATATCTGGTGAGCGCCAGAGCCATGGTTTGCTGCGTCATCCGGACGGTGTCGGATCGACGCCGTGCTAGGCCATGCGCGTGATGGGCCAATCGGTGCGGGAAGCCAACACTGGTGTCCCACCCACGAAGGCCCCCAAGGAACCGACATGCGCGAACAATTCGACAAGCTGATGAAGGCTTTTTGCCTGCTGGTGAAACTGCCCGATGCCCAACCCTTCATCGAGGGTGCCAGCTTCGATGTGGATGGCACCAACTGCGCCGTCCTCTTCAATGAGAAGGTGGCAGCAGACCGGTGCTTCGTCTACGCCGACTTCGGTCAGCCGCCGCCCGAGAACGAAACCCAGGTGTTCTACGAATTGCTGCGTCAGAACTTTGCTGCCGCCGCCGACACGGGCCCCACCTACACCATCTCAACGCTCACAGGCCATGTGGTGCATGTGGAAAGATTCGAACTGGCGACGACCGGGGCAGAAGCACTGGCCGATGCGATGGCCAACATCGCAGCCCGGGCCAGCGACTGGCGCAAGACCCACTTTCTCACCGGCGACTTTGCTCTGCCACGCCAGGCCTGAGGGAGCCACGTCATGCATGTGAACTCAAAGTCCGCGCCATCCCCGCGCTTCGTGCACAGCCCGGGCGCAGCACGTTTCACCATGGGCAACGTGCCTGCGAAGGTCCGCAAACTGAAGTTCGGCGACTGCCACTTCCATCCGACGAACTACGCGCAGCAGGGCACACCGCCCGAGCAGCTGTTGCCCACCATGGCGCGGCTGGGGATCAAGTACACGGTGCTCTCGCCCATTCCCACCAACGTGCTGGTGCAGTGTGGCAGCTGTCCCAGGCATGGGTGGGCGCCGGCCGAGGGTCGGCCGGTGGATGCCACGAACTACTACATCGCGCAGACCAGCGTGCGCAACAGCTTCTTTGTCTCTCGCGACGACTACGAAAAATTCATCCACGACGAAGCGCCGCTCTACTACAACACGGCGGTTGATTCGAGCACGGCGCACGCGTTCAACCAGCTGTCGACCGACAACAAGGTCTTCTTCGACCCGATGGTCACGGGGCTGGTGCTGGGCGATGCCCGCAGCGCGGAAGAACTCCTCAGAAAACTCAGCGAGCATCCGTCGGTGTTCACAGGTGTGGGGGAGATCACGCTGTTCAAGGAGTGGGTGCAGCGCAAGGTGGAAGAACGCCTGCAGGCCAACCTGACCGATCGCGTGAACGCGCTCAAGCTGCTGGTCAAGACCTGCGGAACCATCGGCATGCCGATGGTGATCCATTGCGACGTGAACCCGATGCCGCACGAGCGCGCGCCCACCGACAGCGACCTGCCAGGCTTCCTGGAAGACATGAAGGCGTTCCTGAAGGATCCGCAGTGCCGTGGCACCACCATCATCTGGGCGCACGCTGCCGGCCTGGGCAAGTACTCGCGCATCACCAACGGCCACCTGGAACGCGTGGCGGCTCTGTTGTGCGACCCGGAGCTGTCGCACCTGCACATCGACATTTCGTGGGACACGGTGGCCAGGCAGCTGATGATGGACACGGACGAAAAGCTCATCGACCCGGTGAAGGTGGAAGCGTTGCGCATGTTTCTGGAACGGTTCCAGGACCGCGTCCTGTTCGGCTCCGACTCGTTGAGCCCGAACACCGACGCGGCCTGGGCCAGCACGGCCGAGCAGTACCAGCCGATCTTCAAGAGCCTGACCAAAGAGGCGCGCAACAAGGTCAAGTTGGGCAACTACGAGCGGATTCTGGTGAGCGCACGCGCCAAAGTGCGCGCCTATGAGAAACACTGCCTGCGTTATGCGATGGTGTTGGTCAGGATGCGCTCGGACAGCGCGCTGCCACCGCTGGTCAAAGAAGCCCTGAAGGAAGCTGTGGAGGCCGGCATTGCCCACGGCCTGGCGTGTGTTGCGGTCGAGCTGGACCCGAGCTTGCCGCCCCAGCCGAAAGTGGCCGGGCATCCACCCCTGATCGAGGCGGCCGAACTGGAAAAAGTGGCCTGGCAGATCCTGCCAGGCGACGGCGGCGATCAGAGCCAGATCTATCTCGGCATGCTGAAAGACCGGATCAAGCCCGCCCGGCTCTGAACCCTCGGCCAGCGCACCCACACCCACTGGCCATTCCCTGTTGTCTCCCTTTCACCCTATCGCCCATTCACACAGGGGGCTGCACCGGCTCGCCCATTTTTCAAAGGAATCTCCATGAACCAGAAACAGTTTGAGCAGTTGTGCCTCGACGCGAGCACCGCGCTGGGCTTGAAGGACACGGGCGCTCTGGGCGCCGGCTTACCCGCCACGGTGGACGGCGTCGATGTGGAACTGATCCTCAAGACCAGCGCGCCCGTGGGCCTGCAAATGATCCTGGAGGTCGGAGCACCCGACCCGGAACACCGTCTGCAAGCGTATGAGGCATTGCTGTCGCTGCAAGCCTTGTGGATGGGCGAACTGCAGGGCATGTTCGCCTTGGACGCAGCGGCCGATCGCCTGCTGTTCGTTGTCACCGCGCCGGTGGCGCCTTCGCTGCAAGGCGCTGCGCTGGCGCTGGTGTTGCGGGGCCTGGCGGCGCAGGTCGTGGGTTGGCGCAAAACGGTGCTCAAGGACAAGCTGGACCTGCTCTGGTTGGCCGACGGTGCTGCCGATCCGGCCACCACCGTGGCTCACGTGTGAGGTGACGACATGCACATCACCACCAGCTCCAGCCACAGCCCCAACTCCGGTTCGGGAAACAGCACCCCCCTCCTGCGCGCCCGCTTCAGCCACGAACTGGAGCGGCCCGTACCGGTCGACTGCCAGGAACTGGTCAAACGACTGAAGGCGCTGGCTGCATCCAAAGAGGGCGTTGCGCCAGCGATTCCCGAACACGAGCTGGAGCACGCAGCCCAATGGTTGGCCGCCCTGCTGGAGCGCATGGAGGCCATGGCAGTATTGACCGACCAGGAGCTCGCCGAACTGGCTGCGCTCAAGAACACAGCCAGCAACGCCACGAAGATTGCGGTGGCCTCCCGCGGCAAGATGGGCCGCACGAGCCTGGTGGCGGCGTCGGCCATGTACTGGCTGTCGTTTGCACCCGGCAAGATCGCCACCAACACAGTGGCGGCGTTGATGATCGCCGGTGGTTTGCCGCAAGGCGCTGCTTACGCGCCCTGGACCAACATCCTGCTGGTTCCGGTGATCCAGGTGCTGTTTGCCGAGCCCGTGGGCGGCGCCTACCGCGCAGACGGTCAGTCGTACGGTTCGCCCGACGGCGTGGCGTATGTGAACTACCAGACCGCCCACGCGCTCATGGTCCGCGCGTGGATCGAAGGGAAGCAGGCCGACATGGCCAGGTACCAGAAGATCATGGGTGAGATCGTCGACGGCGTGATCGAGCGGGAAAGCAAGCTCGACGACGCCGGGCACCGGCGCATGGCGATCGTGTCGGGTGCGGGCAAGCCGGAGCGCGACGAGCACGGCATCGCGAAAAACCCTGCCGCCGATCCCGCTTGGAGCGTGATGTCGAAAGCACGCTGGCGCGCCTTCCTGGCCGACGAAGTGCCCGTGCACACCTTCACGTTGCTCAACGGCATCTCGGGCGGTGTGTCGCTGCTCTGGCCCGGGTGGCTCGGCCCCACCTGGGCCAAAGTGCCGGATGCGGCCTTGCATGTGCTGCTGGGCACCGTGGCCATGGTCTGGATGTTCGAAGGCCAGAACAGCCTTCGCCGCGATGTGCAGGCGGCGTCGGTTGCGCACGGTTCCGACAAGGAAGTCCTGGCGAAAAAGCAGGCCGAGCCCGAGCTGCAGCAAAAGCTATGGGAGGCGCGCAAAGTTCAGGCGAAGGCGGCCCTGGTCGAACTGCGCGCCCTGCGGGAAAGCCTCAAGGCGCTGATCAAGCGCTCACCGGCCAACGACCCGAAACACGTACAGGCGCTCGAGCAGTTCGACCAGCTCAACGAAACCGTTCGCAAGCTGGAGCTGAGGCTGGCAGACATCCGCAAAGCCCAAGGCCGGGCGCAGCGCGCCGCCCAGGCCTGGGCCTCGTCGCGCAACCGCGCCGAGGTGGCTGTGAACCGCACCCTGAGCTCCTATGTGGGCGAACACGACAAACAACCCGTGAAATGGCTCGACGGCTCGCCCGTGGTCGTGCGCAACCTCTCCAAGTTGTTGGGCTACATGGCGGTGCTCGCGCCTTCGGCGGCACAGGCCATGATGCTGGCGCAGATGCTGCAGACCAACGACCCCATGAGCGGGCCTGCAGGGGCCGCGTTCGCCAACAGCACACTGCCCCCGGGCAACGCCACAGAGCCCCACGCCAGCGGCGCCGACTGGGTGCTGTACACGATGGCGTCCACCGTGGCGTTGACCGCCATCGTGGGCTGGACCGGGCGCAGCCTCTACGGCGTGCCGGCGTTCGAGCATCTGCTGCACGGCGTCATCGGCGTGGCCAACCGCGTTGGCAGCACGGCCAGTGCGTTGTGCGGTGTGACGCGGCCGACCCCGCCGCCCGATCCCGATGTTGCTTTGATCGAAGTCGACTCCGATGATGGCGAGAGGGGTTCACACTCCTCGAGCAAGGGAAACAGTGAAGCAAGCTCCTTGGTGAAAACAGATCCAGCGTCTCCTTCTGCCTCAACCTCAGTCTCCCCGCGACCGGCTCCCTCTTCTTCCTCTTCATCTTCGTCTTCCTCTTCGTCAGACCTTTAAAGCGGACGGGGGCTACGCACGAAACGCCCCTGCGTCGGAAGGTCGTGCGCCATCACGGCGCGCGGGTTCCACGCGCCAGCTTCCACACGATCGGCCGCAAGGCCCATGTCGGCGCTGTGCACCAGCCCCAGACCCAGATCGGTGACCAGGTACAGCTTGCCGGATTCGTCCAGCAGGCTGTCCTGCACCTGCACCTCAACACCGGTGTGCGACAACACGCGCCCGTCGGGTTGCAGGCGCCAGATCCACGGTGTGGCTTCGAGCTCCACATACACGCGCTGCGGACCGTTCTGGAAGTACCACTGGCCTTCGTCGTCGGGCGCATAGTTGCGCTGGATGAAGTCGATGAGCTTTTCGTGCTGGAGCAGCGAGCCCTTGCTATGAGGAAATGGGCCTGCGGCCTGCACGCGGTCGTCGCGCATGTACCAGTTGCCGCGCGCGTCCAGCCCCAGCCAGCCGAAGCAGTTGGGCACGTTGGGCCATTTGGCCATGGCGGCCTTGACGATGTCGTCCATGAGCGTTCGTTAAAGGTGTTCCAGCAGCCAGTGTCCCACGGCCTCGGGCATGGCGCGCACATGGCCGGGCAGGCCCCACGCCCCGTGCGAGACCGGAAAGCCGACGTGCCCACCGTGTGCGGGCTGCCACAGGGTCACATGGCCACCCACCTGTTGCACGGTTGGCAGGGACGCCGCCGGCACGAACGGATCGTTGAGCGCGTTGAGCGCCAGCGCGGGTATGCGTATCTGGTGCAACACGGGTTTGGCCGAGGCACGCGACCAGTAGTCCGGCGTGTCGCGAAAGCCGTGCAAGGGCGCTGTGAAGAGGTTGTCGAACTCGAAGAGATCGCGCGCAGCCAGCAGTGCGTCGCGGTCGAACAGGCCGGGATGCTGCTCCAGCTTTTTCAAGGCCTTGGGCACCATGCTGGCCAGAAACATGCGGGTGTAGACCTGCCGGTTGAAGCCGCGCCCGATGGCGTGGCCGCCCGCAGCCAGGTCCAGCGGTGAACAGACGGCCGCCACCGCGCTCACCTGCGTGGCGGCGGACCCGCCCATCTCCGCCGCCCAGCGCATGAGCGCGTTGCCGCCCAGTGAAACGCCCACGGCGATCAAGGGCCGGTGCGGATGTTCAACTGCAAAGCGCTTCAGAATCCAGTCGATCTCTTCGAAATCGCCCGAGTGGTAGGCGCGTGGCGCGTGGTTGAGCTCGCCCGAGCAGCCTCGGAAATGGGGCACAGCGAAAGCCAAAGCATTGGCCGCCGCAAAATCGGCGAAAGCCACCGAGTACTGGCTCGACGACGAGCCTTCGAGCCCGTGGAACAGCACCAGCAAGGGCGCATCGGCCGGCGCGGGGTGCTGCGCCAGATCCACGTCGATGAAGTCGCCATCGGGCGTGGTCCAGCGGCTGCGCGTCCACCGGGGCGCGGGGCCGAAGTGCCGGCGGCTGGCCAACGCAGCCCACAAGGTCTGCGGGTTGCCGCCGGGCAGCCACCACGGCGCGCTGTATTGAAAGCCGTCGGCGCTCAATGCAGCACAGGCTGGGTGGTGAGCACCTCAAGCGGCTCGGTGCGCAGGCCAGGGCTGGCGTGGTGGGCCACCATGCGCCAGCCTTGTGCGGTTTTCGCATACACGTTGGTGGCCACAACCCATGCGTGTTGCAGGCCGTCGTCGCTCATCACCGCCACACGCTCCACCACGCTGTGCACGCTGCAGGCGCCGGCGTCCAGGCGCCTCACCTTTTCGGGAAAGGCCTGCACGCTGCCGTTGGCAAACATGGCCTCGAACGCCGAACGCACCGCCGCATGGCCGACCAGCCGGGGGCCGCCCGGGTGCACGCAAACAATGTCGTCTTCGTCGGTCCAGCAGGCCATGAGGCGTTCGATGTCTGCGTGTTGCAGCGCGTCGTAGAACGCGGCTTCGGTGTCGTCCGGGGAGCTCGGCGGGAGTTTGGGTTTTCGCATGCGCCGTATTTTGACGGCAGCGCCTCATCTGTGCGGCGCAGCGCACCGCCGCGTGCCACGCCCCGGGGGTATAGTCCCGCAGATTCAAGGCTCAGCCAGAGCCTTTGCACGAACGGCCCGCCGGCCTTTGGAGGTTTCATGCACACATCCTTGCGCTCCTTCGTTACCTGGATTGCCGCCCTGTTGCTCTCGTTCAGCCTCACGGGCTGCGGCTACAACGACTTCCAGCGACTGGACGAACAAACACAATCCGCCTGGTCCGAGGTGCTCAACCAGTACCAGCGACGCGCCGACCTGATCCCCAACATCGTGGCCACGGTCAAGGGCGAGGCCAACTTCGAGCAGGAGACGCTGACGCGCGTGATCGAGGCGCGCTCCAAGGCCACCAGCATCCAGGTGACCCCCGAGACACTGAACGACCCGGCGGCGCTGCAGCAGTTCCAAAGCGCGCAGGGCGAGCTGGGCAGCGCGCTCAGCCGTCTGATGGTGGTGGTGGAGCAATACCCCAACCTCAAGGCCAACCAGGGCTTCAGCGACCTGCGCGTGCAGCTCGAAGGCACCGAGAACCGCATCACCGTGGCGCGCAACCGCTACATCCAGACCGTGCAGGAATACAACGTGCTCTCGCGCAGCTTCCCGAGCAATCTCACCGCCATGGTGTTCGGCTACAAACCCAAGGCCAATTTCCAGGTGGCCAACGAAGCGGCCATCTCGGCACCGCCCACAGTGGACTTCAAGAAGCCATGACGCGCGCTTGGGCCCGGTGCCTGCTGGCGCTGGTGCTGTGGTCGGTGGGGGCCATTGCATCGGCCCAGGGTCTGGTACCGGTGCCCGCGCTGAGCGCACGCGTGATCGACCAGACCGCCACGCTCGATGCTGCAAGCCTGGCCGCCATCGAGGCCAAGCTGGCGGCGTTCGAACAGTCCAACGGCTCGCAGGTGGTGGTGCTGATGGTGCCGACCACGGCCCCCGAAGACATCGCTGATTTCACCCAGCGCGTGGGCGACGCGTGGAAGATCGGCCGGGCCAGCGTGGGCGATGGCGCGTTGTTCGTGATCGCCAAGGACGACCGGCGCCTGCGCATCGCCACCGCCAAGGC
>JANPKR010000559.1:0-5130 GCA_031426175.1 Hydrogenophaga sp.
GCGTAGGTGTTCTTGTCCGCCAGGATGTCTCTCGATCCTCCCGGCCCGGCGGTGAATTCGTAGGCTTGCAGGTCGCCACCACCCGACACGTTCACCTGTGCGCCCGACTTCACGTCCACCGCACCGCCCGACAGGCGCACCGATTTCTGCGGCAGCGCATCGATCGGCGTGAGGCCTTCGACCAGCCAGTCCACACCGTTTTGCAGCTTGCCACCCAGCAGCACCTGGCCCGGCAGTGCAGACACCGACGTGATGCTGCCGGGCTCCAGCACCAGGTTGCCCTGGGCCGCCAGATCGATCTGCCCCAGCGGCGCGACCACGCGGCCCGCCTGGGTGATGTTTTGCGCCTCGATGCGCAGGCGACCCAGTGCGGACAAGGGCGCCAGCGCGGTCTGACCCACGCTTTCCACCCGCAGATCGCGCCCGGTGGCCTTCAGCGTCACTTGGGCGTTGTTGCCCGGGGTCACCACGCCGCCGCGCAAGGTCAGGTCACCCACGGTTTCCACCGTGGCGGGCCCACCCACCGAATTGAGCTGAATCTGTTCGGTGCCGGTGAGCGTGCTTGCCGCCATGCCGGTCAGGCGCACGTTGCCTGCAAGCTCCAGCAGGCGCGCGTTGGCCGTGAGGGTGCCGGCGCCAGCGGCTGCACCGGTGGTGCCCGTGGTCTGGCGATCGTTGGTCAGGCGCACCGCGTCGGCGGTGAGGCTGGCATTGCCGCGCGTTTCGATGCGGCTGGCATCGAAATGAACTTCGCGCAGCGGCTGGCTGCGACCCGCACCCATCGCCAGGCCGTCGGCCAGTGCGATGCCGTCGCGGCTGGAGAACCGCATGCGGTCAAACCCGGCCGCCTCCAGTGCGTCGGTACCCAGGCGGGCGCCCTCTTCACCCGTGAGCGATACAGGCTGGTCGGGCGACAAGCCCGCGGTCTGCGGCGCCACGCTGTTGGCCAAGAGCAGCACCACGGGCGCCTGGGTGGGGATGAACTGCGGGTCCAGGTTGTTCGACAGCGTCACGTCCAGCGTGCCGCCCCGCTGGTTGGGTGAACCGCCACGGGCACTGACCGTGGCGTCGAATAGCAAAGCGTTGTCGGCAAACATCTCCAGCCGACCGGCGTCGCTGGCCACGTCACGGCCCAGGCCACCAGACTCGTTGGCCACGTCCACGCGCACGGGTGCTGCACCTGAAATGTTGATGTTCGCGCCGGCCTCGGCCACCAGCGCGCCGGTGTTGGCTTTGAGGATGACCGAACCGCCAGCGAGCACCTCGCCGGTGGTGCGCCCCCGCGCGTCGGTGAAGGTATCGGCCACGCCGCTGGCATCCAGCACGGCGTTGACGCCGAGCCAGAGGTTGTTCTGCGGACGGGCGGCATCGCGGTACGACCCTTTGGAGCGGTCCACGGTGGCGGTGATGTTCCCGCCGTGTGCAACCACCGCGCCCTGGATGTCCAGCACGTTGCGCGCCGCCAGCGCCACCGTGCCGCCGTTGTCCACCTGTACCCGAGCACCCGAGCCGATGCGCAGCGTGCCGGTGTCGGCGCCCTCCTGGCTGGCGGTGAGTGCCAGGGACGCCACCGGCCGCTCGTTGTCGGGCTTGACCAGCGTGGTCGTGATGTCGGCCATGGCTGTGCCGGTGGGACGCGCAACCGCGTTGGCGCGCAGTTCGCGGCTGGTCACCAGGGGTCGCAGCACGGTGTTGTCGGCCACACTCAAGCGCTCCAGGCCAGTCACGTTGTATTGGGAGAATCCGCCCTTCGTGAAGAACAGCGGATCGAGCTGCAGGTTGCCGAACGCACCGGATGGCGCGGCGCCACCGATGTCCACGGTGTGGCTGGAGACCGTGAGTGTCCCGCCCTGCTGCAGGCCGTAGGCCGAGAGGGTGGCGTTTGACAGGCCTGGCACGGCGTAGCCGGTGATGGCGATCCTGCCGCCCTTGCCGGCCGTGACCTTGCCGGCCTTGTCGATCAGCGCGCCACCGCTCACGTCGATCTTCACGCCCTCACCCAGGGTCACCGTGCCCTGGTTCACGTACACCCCGTCGGTCAGGCTCACGTTGGCATTCAAGGACACGCTGCCGCCATTGATCGCTGGCAGGCTGCCGTCGCCGCCACGGGCGCGCTGGTTCACAAAGGCGCCGCGCGCACTCAGGTTCACCCCGTCGGCGACCGCCACATCGATACCACCCAACGCGATACTGCCGCCCTGCACATCGATGTCGGCTTTCACCTTCAAGTCCAGTGCGTTGAGGTTGACCACGCCGCCCTGCGGCGCGCGCAACGCAGACCGTACCTCCGCCGCCTGATCGGTCACCAGAGTGAACTCGGCCACGCGGTCCTTGGCCAGAAGGTCAGCGTCGAGGGTGAGCGTGTCCTTGAGCGCGTCGGGAAGCTCGGCGTTCATGGCAAAGCCGGTGGGCAAGGTGGCCGCAGCACGGTCGATCACCACCCGGCGGTTGGGCCCGGTGACACCCGTGCCGGTGTTCGAGGCGGTGCTGTTGATCGACAGCTGGGCGCCGCGCGGTCCGACACCGCTGGCGATCTGGCGTTCTCCTGAGACGGTACGGCCCTGCACGTCAGCCTGCACGTACATCGGTCCCTTGCCCACGATGTTCAGGGCGCCGGCGTCGCGTCCTTCGGTGTACCCCGTGGCCACGCGTTGGGCCGATGGCAGTTCGATGACCTCCTTCTGGTTCCATTTGTCGTAGCCGATCGTGTAGCGGCTCACGATGCCCTGGTAGCGGGTGTCCGCATCGGCATCGGCCAGATCCACCAGCTTGCCTTTGGCGCCCAACACCGTGGTTTTCACCACCGCTTCGGAGAAGGCCACACTGCCGCCCGACAGGTCGATGGTGCTGCCCTGTTCCAGCACCACTTGCCCCTGCGACTGAAGACCCACCTGGCCGCCCTGTGTGGAGCGTTCCTCAGCGCCGCGCTCCAGACGACCGCGGTACGCCTTCAGGCTGTCTTCGGCAATCAATGTCTTTTTGCCGGCATCGGCATTGGCCAGCGCCTGCTCGATGTCCACGTACACCTTTTCGCCGCGCAGCGGACCGCTCTGGTTCACCGGCGAATCCTTCAGCTCGTCCCCCCGCAGCTCCACTTCCAGCGTGTTGCGGCCGGCCGAAACCTGGGCGCCGGAGATGCCTGCGACGTCGATCACCGCGCCTCGGGCCATGTGCAGGCGGGCCGTGGTGGAAGGCGCGATCCCGTCGGGCAGCTGGCCCAGCGTGGTCAACGACTGGGGGTCGTCCACCGCGACCACCCGCACATCGCCCGATGGCGCCTTGATGGTGGAGCCATCGGCCAGGTACACCTTCTGGCCGAGCACACGGATCTGTGACGCCTGCGCCAGCCCGGGAAGGTAGTTGCCTTGTGCATCCTGGGCGTCGGTGGTCGTGGTGGTGTCCGGATCAACCAGCACCTCGGTGCGGCTGCCGGTGCCCAGCACCACCTCGCCCGCGCGGGTGGAGGTGCGCACGGTGCCCTGCCCGGGCGGCAACACCGAGGTGTCCTTGGCCATGAGGTACACCGAGCCGTTGGCCACCACCGAACTGGTGGCCCTGGCCAGACCCATCTGGTTCACGGCATACCCCACCATGGTCACGTTGCCGCGCGCTGCAGCGATGGCACCGGTGTTGGTGGCGTGGCCCAGCTTGCTCGCGTCGGCGCTGCTGTCCACTTCCACCAGCAATCCGCGTACGTTGAGATCGGCGCTGTCGTCGGATCGCAAGAAAGCGCGGGTGCCCGCAGCCAGGATCACCTGGCCATCGGGCGCCTCGATGGTGCCGGCATTGACCACGGTGGGTGCGATCAGCATCACGCGCCCCTGGCTGCCGGCGCTGATCTTGGCGCCTTCAAACACCTGGATGAAGCCACGGGCTTCGGTTCCGTCAAGGGCCTTCTCGAACTGTGGGTTGGCGTTGTCGCCCAGCAGGCCGTTGAGGATGTACTTGTCCGCCATGTTGAGCGTGCTGGCGGTGAAGCTCGCCAGGTTCACCTGCGAGCCACCCATGAACGCGATGCCGTTGGTGTTCACCAGGATCACGTTGGCTTTCTGCCCGGGCGCCTGCGTGATGCTGCCGGCGATCACGCTGGGGTTCAGGTCCCAGATGCGGTTGAGCGTCGTGAAGCTGGCGCCCTGCACCAGCTGGTTGTTGACCAGGTCGTTCACCTGACCGAACTGCACCGTCTTGCCCGCACCCACGTTGAACTGCTGCCAGTTCAGGATGGCCTTGTTGCCCACCTGGTTGATGAAGGCCTGGTTGCCGTTGACGCGGTAGCCCGCCTGGCCGGCGGTCACAAAATTCGATGTGCGGGGCACAGGCACATCGGCCAGCGCTGGCGCGGCCAGCAACAAGCTGCCCAGCATCACCACGGCGCCGCGCGCACTGCCGGCGCCGCTGGCCGCTTTGCCCCGGCCGCGTGTGTTCTCCGCAGCGGGCACCAGGCCTCCCACGTTCTGGCTGAAGACGAGGCGGTAGCGTTGACGGTTCATGGGGTTCTCCTGCGCTGCATCACCACTCGTAGGCGACGCTGAAATGGAATCGGTGGTCGCCGCGGGCGGTGTTGCCCACGGCCTTGAGCGGATAGGCCCATTGCAGGGCAGCGTCCAGCCCGTTGAAGCCCTTGAGGCGCAAGCCCACGCCAAGGCTGGCTAGGGTGAAACGGCTGGTGGCGGTGATTGGCTCCAGCACACGCACCGTGGCAGCGTCCGCAAAGGCGATGGCGTTGAGCTCGGTCACCGCGTCGCCCAGCGACGGGAAACGGGTCTTGAGGTTGGGCGACTTGCCCTCCAGCGTCACGGCCAGGCCGCTCTCGCCCAGCGCAGCGGATTCCAGATAACCGCGGACCGTGTCCACACCGCCAATGGCGAACTGCTCGTTCGAAATGAGCGGCTGCCCAGCCAGTTGCCAGTTGGTTCGCAGGGCCAAGCCATAGTTGTTGTCCCAGGTGCGCTCATGCGAGGCGTTGCCACGCAGGTAGGCATAAGAAGGGCGGCCCTTGAAACGCTTGTCGGCAAACTCCTGCTCGCTGCTGCCCAGGCCCTGCACATTGAAATTGAACGACAGACCCAGGCGCGTGGTGCCCTGCTCGCCCAGCCGCGTGCTGTCCCACCCGATGGTGAAAGGCGTGTA
>JANPKR010000560.1:0-5772 GCA_031426175.1 Hydrogenophaga sp.
CGCTGCGAACGCCGCATCACCATCGAAGCCGGGCAGGTGGTGCCCGAAGTGAAAGAGACCGCGGCCGTCGCCTGAAGCCGCCAGCGCCCGGAGGGGATAATCCGGGCATGTCTTCCCCCAAAGTGCTTTTCGGCTTTCACGCCGTGGGCGTGCGCCTGAAAACCGCGCCCCAATCCATCATCGAGATCTACTACGAGCCCACGCGCCGCGACGCGCGCATGCGCCAGTTTCTCGACAAGGCCCGCGAGGCCAACGCGCGCCTTATCGAGGCCGACGGCCTGCGCATTGCCAAGCTCGCCGGCAGCCATGGCCATCAGGGTGTGGCCGCGCGCGTCGAAGAGATCAAACAGGTGCATTCGCTCGACGAACTGCTGGAGCAGCTGGAGGCCACCGGCGTGCCGCCCTTGCTGCTGGTGCTCGACGGCATCACCGACCCACACAACCTCGGCGCCTGCCTGCGGGTCGCCGACGGCGCCGGCGCACACGCCGTGATCGCACCCAAGGACCACGCCGCCGGCATCAACGCCACCGTGGCCAAGGTGGCCAGCGGCGCGGCCGAGACCATGCCGTACTTCATGGTGACCAACCTGGCGCGCACGCTGGGCGAACTCAAGGAACGCAACATCTGGGTCATCGGCACCAGCGACGATGCGCCGAAGACGCTGTACCAGGTGGAACTCAAAGGCCCGGTGGCGCTGGTCCTCGGTGCCGAAGGCGCGGGCATGCGCCAGCTCACCCGCAAGACCTGCGACGAACTCGTGAGCATTCCCATGCACGGTGCGGTGGAGAGCTTGAATGTGTCGGTGGCCAGCGGCGTGTGTCTGTACGAGGCTCTGCGCCAGCGCAGTTGAGCATGCACGACACGGTGCGCAGCTGGGTTGGCGAAGCGCGCCACATCGCCGTGCTCACCGGCGCGGGTATGAGCGCCGAATCTGGAGTGCCCACTTTTCGTGACGCTCAAACCGGGTTGTGGTCCCGGTTCAACCCGCAAGACCTGGCGACCGAGGCCGCTTTTCGCGCCCATCCGCAGCGCGTGTGGGACTGGTATGTCCATCGGCGCGAGCTGATCGCTGCTGTTCAACCCAATGCAGGACACCGGGCACTCGCCAGTTTCGCCAAGCGACATCCCGGCCGCTTGACCGTCATCACACAGAACGTGGACGGCCTGCACCAGCGCGCAGGTAACGCCGATGCCCTGGCCCTGCACGGCAACATTTCCGAAGACCAGTGGCTGGACGCGCCGCGCAGCTGCTGCAGCGCCGATGCCGTCGTGGCGGGTCGTCCGCCACGCTGTGCGGCCTGCAGCAACCTGCGCCGACCTGCGGTGGTGTGGTTTGGTGAAAGTCTGCCGACCGCTGCATTCCAGGCCGCCGAATACGCCGCCCGCCACTGTGACCTGATGCTGGTCATCGGCACCTCAGGCGAGGTCTATCCCGCGGCAGGTCTGGCCTTCACGGCGCACCAGAGCGGTGGCCGCGTGGTCGTCATCAACCCCGAACCCACACCGCTCGATACGGTGGCCGATCTGTGTCTGCAGACGCCGGCGGCAGTGTGTCTGCCAGCCTTGATGGCGTAGTCTCGCCCGCTTGTGCGGTCAGACGAGCCCCATCGCCCCCAACACCGCCCCCGCCCCGATCATCCACAGCAGGTGAATCTTCGTGCGCCACACCAGCACCGTGGTTACCCCCGTGAGCAGCCACAACGGCCAGTCGCGCGCGGGGTGATCATGGGCGCCCGTGAGCAGCCAGCCGGTGGCGATCAGCAGGGCAATCACGATGGGGGCCATGCCGGTCTTGAAAGCGCGCACGGCGCGCAGTTCGCGGTTTTTGTGGGCCCAGCGGGTGGCGGTGTAAGTGAGCACGGAGGAGGGCAGCAGCATGGCCACCATGGTGACCAGCACGCCCAACAGCGCGAGAGACCATGCTGTCCAACCTGCGCCGGGGCCGCCACCGGCGTTCAGGCCCACGTTCCAGCCGAGCAGGGCCACAAACAGCACGTTGGGGCCCGGTGCGGCTTGCGACAGCGCAATGCTTGAGGTGAACTGCGCGTCGCTGAGCCAGCCGTTCTGGGTGACCAGATAGCGGTGCATGTCGGGCGCGGTTGTGATCGCGCCGCCCACGCCGAGCAACGACAGCGAGGCGAAGTGGGTAAACAGGTTGAACCAGTTGACCGCGTCGGGCGTCATGGCGGTCATGAGCGGGGTACCTCGTTGCGCCTGAGGACTTGGTAAGCCCAGACCCAGGCTGCGCTGCCAATGCCCATCAGAACCCAGAGCAGGGGCCAGCGAAGCAGGCCGATGGCGATGAAGGTGAGCACGGCCAGGCCGATGCAGACCCCCATGCCCATCGCGTTTTTGTCGAGTGCTGCAACGAGCTTGATGCCGGTGGCGGTGATCAGTCCAGCGGCCACAGCGCCCATGCCGCGCAGGGCGTTTTGCGCAACCGGGCTGTCGGCCACGCTGCCATACGCCATCGCCAGCAGCAGCACGATCACCAGTGGCGCAGCCAGCATACCGGCCAATGCGGCGAGTGCGCCCGGCAGGCCAAAGTAGCGCCCGCCGATCATCATGGAGAGGTTGATCACATTGGGGCCCGGCATGATCTGAGCCACGGCCCAGTCTTCGACAAACTGCTCGCGCGTCATCCATCGCTTCTTCTCCACCAGCTCGCGCTGCACCACGGCCAGCACGCCGCCAAAGCCCTGCAGCGCCAGCCAGGTGAAGGAGAGGAAGAGGTCGGTTTTGGACTTGGGTTGTGCGGGGGTTTCTTCAGCCACGCTGCAGCATGTCGCGAACAAGATCGACCATCAAGGGTTTGGTGACGAAACCCTGAATGACGGGAATTTCGTCCACCCGCTGGCGGTCTTTGGGCGAACCCGACGACGTGAGCATTACCAGCACAACCGTGGGTTTGCCAGCCAGCAGGGGCGTAGCCTCGAGTGCAAATTCAAAACCATCCATCAGCGGCATGTTGATGTCGAGGTAGATGCAGGTGGGTGTGGTGAGCGGATCGGTCTTGAGGTACGCCAAAGCATCGAAACCGCTTTCAAAGATAAGGATTTCACCCTTGAAACCGGCGCGCCGGATCATGATCTCGTGGAAGACGTTGTCGGCCTCGTTGTCGTCGATCAGGATGAAGCGTTCGGGTGCAGTCATGGTCATTCCAGGTGGGGAGCTGCGGGGGCTGGGGGAAGATGGAGTGTGAAACGGCTGCCTTCATCAAGGGTGGATTGCACAGAAATGCTGCCGCCATGCAGCTGCGCAATGCGGCGGCAGACGGACAGACCCAGGCCCGTGCCTTCGTAGTGTTTGCGCGTGTGCAGGCGCTTGAACATGTCGAAGATGTGATGCTGGTGATCTTCGGCAATACCAATGCCGTTGTCGCTCACGTGAATACGGTGACCGTTATCGATCTCCTCAACCGTGACGCGCACCACGGGCGGGACACCCCGGCGCGAGAACTTGAGGCCGTTGGAAGCCAGATTCTTCAGCACGATGCGCAGCAGGGATTCGTCGGCCATGACTGGCGGATGCGGCGTGAAATCAAGGCGTCCACCCACGCGCTGAGCCAGCGGTGCGAGGTCGTCCTGGATCTGGTGCATCAAAAGGCCGACGTCCACTGGGCGCAACTGCACGGCATGGTTGCCAAGCCGCACGAAGTTCAGCAGGTCGTCCAGCAGGTAGCTCATGCGCTGGCCACCCGATTGCACGAAAGAGAGGTAGCGCTGGGCTGAGGGCGGGAGCTCTTGCTGGTGGTCGGTGACCAGCAAGGAGGTGAAGTTGTTGACGGTGTTGATCGGTTCGCGCAGGTCGTGCGAAATGATGTGGATGAAGCGCTCCTGCTCCAGCGTGCGCTGCTCCAGCAGCGCCACGGTCTGCTGCAGCTGCGCTTCACGTGCTCGGGTTTCCTGGACGTCTTGTGCCCGCATCACGGCGCCGGCAATCTCACCCCGCGCGTTGCGCACCGGCAGCAGCGCGACTTCAACAAAACGGGCCCCGCGCATCGGGAAATCGGTCTTGCGCGTGTACGACACCGCTTCGCCCGCCAAGGCGCGGTCGAGTTGGGGCTGGATGATGTCGCGGAACGCGGCTTCACCCACGCGGGAGGCGATATGGCGTCCGATGATGTCTTCCCGCGTGCCGCCCCAGTAAGCGAGGTACGTGTCGTTGACGTGCTGGATGAGGTAGTTGGGGTCGATGTAGACCTGCAGGTCCAGCCCGGCAATGGCCATGGCGGTTAGCTCTTGGTGCTGCAACCGGAAGGCCTCGCTGGTGCGCGTGGTCTCCTCGATGCGCACAGACTCGTGCTCCAGAAGGTTGATGACCAGGCTGGCTAGGCGGCGCAGGGCGTCGAGCTGACTGGCGTCCAGTGTGCGCGCCTTCAGATCGACCACACACACAGTGCCCAAGGCAAACCCGTCGTGGGTCACGATGGGCGCACCGGCATAAAAGCGCGCACTGGAGGGGCCGGTCACCAGCGGGTTGCTGCTGAAACGCGGGTCCAGCAGCAGGTCTTCGACCACCATCACCTGGCCGGGATCCACGATTGCGTGTGAACAAAAGGCCACGTCGCGTGGTATTTCCTGCTCTTCAACACCGATGCGCGACTTGAACCACTGGCGGTCCTGGTCGATGAGGGTGATGAGTGCGACCGGTGTGCCGCAGATCATCTGGGCCAGCGCAGAGATGTCGTCAAATGCCTTTTGCGGCAGGGTGTCGAGGATGCCCAGGCCGTGGAGTCGGGCCAGTCGTCGTTCCTCGTTGGTGGGGGTCGGGGGGATCAGCATGGGGCGCGTGTCGGGGGTGCCGCAAGTTGTAACACAGGCCGATGTTTTGCATACACTTTACAGAACGATATAGTGCGCCCCGTCCACTACGACACATCCCCCGCGCTGGTGCTGTGACGTCGCTCACAACCATAAAACAGACGCGGGCGATGGGGTGCAGGCCTCAAACCGACATGCCGCCCGACACCTCGATCACCGCACCGTTGATGTAGCTGGCTTCCTCGCTCGCCAGAAATGCGTACACGTTGGCAATTTCCTCTGGTTGGCCGAGGCGGCGCAAAGGCACGCGGTGTTCCATTTCGGTGATGACCTTTTCGGGGATCGTGGAGAGGATGGGCGTGGCAATGAAGCCGGGTGCCACGGCGTTGACCCGGACGCCCTTCGGTCCGAGCTCGCGACTCCAGGTTTTCGTGAAGCCGATCACGCCGAATTTGCTGGCGGCGTAGTTGGTCTGGCCGAAGTTGCCATAGATGCCCACCACCGAAGAGGCGTTGAGGATGACCCCGCTGCCTTGCGCGGTCATGTGCTCGGCGACGGCCTGGGCGCAGTGGAAGACGCCGCGCAGGTTCACGTCGATCACGCGGTCGAACTGCTCCAGCGTCATCTTTTGCAAGCGCGCGTCCTGCGTGATGCCGGCGTTGTTCACCAGCACGTCGATGCGGCCGAAGCGTTCCAACACCCGCGCAACCACGGCGTCCACCATGTCGCGTTGCGTCACGTCCATCACAAAGCCCACGGCGTGAGCGCCCAGCGCTTCGCACTGCTGCACGGCGGCGTCCACCGCGGCCTGCTTCACATCGCAGACGATGACGATCGCTCCTTCCCGGGCAAACTTGATCGCGGTGGCCAGGCCAATGCCTTGGGCGGCGCCGGTGATGAGGCTGACCTTGCCTTCAAGACGTTTCATGTTCAGAAAACAGGTTGGTGGTGGCGGATGGCGCGTTTGACGTCTTCGCTGAGTGCGAACCCAGAACCGAACTTTTGAGC
>JANPKR010000561.1:0-5901 GCA_031426175.1 Hydrogenophaga sp.
TGGAGGTTTCCATGGACTCATCATAGCCAGAAAACCGGAAAATTGTATACACTTTCAGTCGACTGAATATCAACGGAGCGACCACCATGGGCTTGAGTACACACGTTCTGGACACCATGCACGGTTGTCCCGCTGCCGGCAAGCAGGTGGAGCTGCACACCACGCACGGCGACGAGGCGAAACTCGTCAAGCGTTTCGTGTTGAACGCCGATGGCCGCAACCCGGACGGACCGTTGTACGACAACGCGGGCCTGAAGGTGGGCACCTACCGCCTGGTGTTTGACGTTAAGGGCTATTTCGCGGCCAGGGGTGTGGCGCTGCCGGAACCCAACTTTCTCAATCGGGTGTCGCTGGACTTCGGTGTGGCGCACGCAGACCAGCATTACCACGTGCCGCTGCTGGTGAGCCCGTGGAGCTATTCAACGTATCGGGGCAGCTGACGCTTCAGCTCCCTCGCCGGAGAGCGTGCCTGAACCCAGAATGCAGCGGAACTGGCTTTGCCAGGCCGCACGCGTTGCCCCCTCGAGGGGGTGACGCCGCAGGCGGCGCGGGGGTGTTACTTGCTCCTTTGCCCTTCCGTCAGCGTGTCGAGCTGGAAGTTGCCGCTTTTGTCCCACAGCCAGACATCGGTGTAGGTCACGCTGCCCATGCGCACCGGTGCCGGAAACGGCGCCGCGGCCCGCACGGTGCGCTCGATCTCGCGCATGACATCCGGCACATGGCTCGGTGCACGCATCCAGCTCACGTTGCGCACTTGGCCGCGGTTGTCCACTTCGACCTGCAGCACGCCGACTGCGTGCATCAGCGGAGGCAGCTGCCCCTTGTAAATGCGGTGGCCATTGCGTTCATAAATGTGCCGTGCACCGTCCTTGCGGTAGTCCAGCGGCGATACAGCGTGCGAGATGAACTCGGGCGGCGGCAAGGTTGAGACAGGCGGGGGCGCCGGGGCCGGAGCCGGAGGGGGCGGGGGCGCCGGTGGTGGTGGCGGTGGAGGCGGCGTTGCGCACGAGGCGAGCAGGGTGGCGGTCAGCACACCGACCCAGGCCCAGGAGGCGCGGGACTTGCGGGGGAATACAGGTGCATCCGGCCTGGCGGCGGGATGTGGTGCGGGTTCGATGTCTCTCATGTGGGCAAACCTGTTGGAACGGATCGGACCCGGTCTCGCATGAAGCGCGCATATGAACGGGTGGATGGCGTGTATTGTGGATCGGCTGTGGCGTTTCGCACAGTAAGGTCGATACTGGCCAGCTCGGTTCCCGTTTACGTCTCCATACACATTCTTTGACTTCAACGCCACACATGCCAGGCGAGCTTGAAACCTTTTTGCTGAATCTCGCGCAGGGGCCTGCGGTGCTCATCACCGTTGAGCACACGCGCGGCTCCGTCCCTCGCGAAGCCGGTGCGTGGATGGCGGTCTTCGCCGGCGCGACGCGCGGCGAAGTGGGCACGATCGGCGGCGGGCAATTGGAGTGGAAAGCAACACAGCAGGCCCGCGCAGCCTTGGCGCGCCAGGCGCTGCAACCTGACAACGGGTCGGTCGAATGGCGCGAGAGCATCACGCTCGGGCCGAGTCTGGGCCAGTGTTGCGGTGGCGCGCTGGTGCTGCGTTTCGAGCCGGTCGACGCTTCGCACACGGAGCAGCTGCGCGATCGCTTGCGGCCCTCGCACACGCCGCTGGCATTGTTCGGTGGAGGTCACGTGGGGCGGGCCATCGTGCAGGCACTCGAACCTTTGCCGTTCGACGTGACCTGGATCGACAGCCGCGACGGTGTTTTTCCTTCAAAGCTGCCGTCGCAGGTGAGACCAGAGCACTCCGATCCGGTGCACGCGGCCGTTCGCGATGTGCCTCCCGGGGCTTGCGTGCTGATCATGAGCTTCTCGCACGCCGAAGACCTCGACGTCGTGGCCGCGTGTCTGCAGCGAAAGCGCGAGCGCAACGACCTCCCCTTCATCGGCCTGATCGGCAGTCGCACCAAGTGGGCGACCTTTTCGCGTCGCCTGACCGAGCGGGGCTTCACGCCGGCAGAACTGAGCCGTGTAACTTGCCCGATCGGCTTGCCAGGCATTGAGAGCAAGGTGCCGGCGGTGATCGCGGCGTCGGTCGTGGCTCAGTTGTTGCTAGCCGTGAGTGCCATCGATGTCGCCGATACTGGAGCTTGATTGTCTTCAATATGTGTATACACTTTGCCAACCAGCAAGACTTGAACTTGCGTTGAGACTTCATGGAAACCTACCTGCTCGACTGGGCCAACCTGCTCCTGCGCTGGCTGCATGTGATCGTTGCGATCGCCTGGATCGGCTCGTCGTTCTATTTCGTGTTCCTGGACAGCAGCCTCACACCGCCCGAAGACGAGCAGCTGAAAAAGGACGGTGTCAGCGGTGAACTCTGGGCCGTGCACGGTGGCGGCTTTTATCACCCAGTGAAGTTCGCGGTGTCGCCGCCCAAGCTCCCAGAGCACTTGCACTGGTTTTACTGGGAGAGCTATTCCACCTGGCTATCGGGCTTCGCGCTCTTCCTCATCTCCTACCTCTGGAGTCCGAGCGTTTACCTGATTGATCCCAACGTGTTCGTCTGGAGTCCACCCGCAGCCATCGCCGGCGCGCTGGCTTTCCTGGTGGTCTTCTGGCTGCTGTACGACGCGATCTGCCGCACGCTGGGCCAGAGCAAAAACGGTGACGCGAAAGTGGGCGTGCTGGTGCTGGTGTTGGTGTGCGTGGCGGCCTGGCTGGCCACGCAGCTGTTCGCCGGGCGCGCGGCCTTTCTGCTCATGGGCGCGATGATCGCCACCGCCATGAGCGCCAACGTGTTCTTTTGGATCATCCCGGGCCAGCGCACCGTGGTGGCCGACCTCAAGGCGGGCCGCCCGGTGGACCCGATCCACGGCAAGCGCGGCAAGCAGCGCAGCGTGCACAACACCTATTTCACGCTGCCGGTGTTGTTCGCCATGCTCAGCAACCACTACAGCTTCACCTACACCCATCCGCAGAACTGGCTGATCCTTATCGGCATGATGTTCGCGGGCGCGGCGATCCGGCAGTTCTTCGTGATGCGCCATGGCTTCAAGCTCGGCCGCAATGCGCATCCCTGGCCCTATGCCGCTGCCGGTGGCGTGGTGCTGGCGGTCCTCATCGTCTGGCTCAAGCCCGCACCGGTGAAGGCGGTGGCAGTGCCCGATACAGTGAGCTACGCCATGCTCAAACCGGTGCTGGAGCAGCGCTGCGTGATGTGCCATGGTGCGGCGCTGCAATCGAAGAACGTACGGCTTGATTCGCCCGAGGCGGTGAAGCAGCAAGCGCAGGCCATCTACCAGCAGGTGGTGGTGTCGCGTCTCATGCCGATGAACAACGCGACCGGCTTGAGCGAAGAGGAGCGAGCGCTGATTGGTCAGTGGTTCAAGGGCGGCGCGCGCGTTGATTGACGCATGGTCGGTGTGCCTCGAAGGGAATGGCTTGTGCGGTAACCTCAAAGCAAGTCTCATCAACACACCGCACGCACCATGAAAACAAAAGCAGCCGTCGCCTGGAAAGCAGGCCAGCCCCTCACCATTGAAACCGTGGACCTGGAAGGCCCGAAGTTCGGTGAAGTGCTGGTGGAGATCAAGGCCACCGGCATCTGCCACACCGACTACTACACGCTCTCGGGCGCCGATCCGGAAGGCATCTTTCCTGCCATCCTGGGTCATGAAGGTGCCGGCATCGTGGTGGACGTGGGCCCGGGCGTGACCTCGCTCAAAAAAGGCGACCACGTCATCCCGCTTTACACGCCCGAGTGCCGCCAGTGCAAGTTCTGCCTGAGCCGCAAAACCAACCTGTGCCAGCTGATTCGCGGCACGCAAGGCAAGGGCCTCATGCCCGACGCCACCAGCCGCTTCAGCCTGGATGGCAAGCCCATCTTTCACTACATGGGCACCAGCACTTTCAGCAACTACACCGTGGCACCCGAGATTTCGCTGGCCAAGATCCGCGAAGACGCCCCATTCGACAAGGTCTGCTACATCGGCTGCGGCGTGACCACAGGCATCGGCGCGGTCATCTTCTCGGCCAAGGTCGAGGCAGGTGCCAACGTGGTCGTGTTCGGCCTGGGTGGCATCGGCCTGAACGTGATCCAGGGCGCGAAGATGGTGGGCGCCGACAAGATCATCGGTGTCGATCTGAACCCCGCGCGCGAAGCCATGGCGCGCAAGTTCGGCATGACGCACTTCATCAACCCCAAGGACGTGCCGAACGTTGTGGACGCCATCGTCCAGCTCACCGATGGCGGTGCCGACTACAGCTTCGAGTGCATCGGCAACACCAAGGTGATGCGCGACGCGCTGGAGTGCACCCACAAGGGCTGGGGCCGCAGCATCATCATCGGCGTGGCCGAGGCCGGTGCCGAGATCAGCACGCGCCCGTTCCAGCTGGTCACTGGTCGTAAGTGGGAAGGCTCGGCCTTTGGCGGCGCACGTGGCCGCACCGACGTGCCCAAGATCGTCGACTGGTACATGGAAGGCAAGATCAACATCGACGATCTGATCACCCACAAGCTGCGGCTGGACCAGATCAACGAAGGCTTTGACCTGATGAAGCGCGGCGAATCGATCCGCGCGGTCGTGGAGTTTTGATGGGCATCGAGACACTGAGCGAACACCGCTGCTTTGGTGGCGTGCAGGGCTTTTACCGGCACGACTCGGTCGAGATCGGTCTGCCGATGAAGTTCGGCGTGTTCGTACCGCCGCAGGCCGCGCAGGGCCCGGTGCCGGTGCTGTTTTTTCTGGCGGGACTGACCTGCACCGAAGAAACCTTTGCCATCAAGGCGGGTGCCCAGCGTTACGCGACCGAACTCGGCCTGGCCATCGTCACCCCCGACACCAGCCCGCGCAACACAGGCATTGAAGGTGCCGACGCCTCCTGGGACTTTGGCCACGGCGCCGGTTTTTACCTGGACGCGACCCAGGAACCTTGGGCCAAACACTTCCGCATGGAAAGCTGGATCACGCAGGAGTTGCGTTCGCTGGTGCTGGACCAGTTTCCCGCGCGTGCCGACCGTGTCGGCTTGTTCGGACACTCCATGGGAGGTCACGGCGCACTCACGCTCGCGCTGCGTCACCCGGACCTGTACCAGAGCGTGTCGGCGTTCGCACCCATCGCGGCTCCCACCCAATGCCCTTGGGGCGAGAAAGCATTCACCGGTTACCTGGGCGCAGAACGCTCCACTTGGGTCGCACACGACGCCACGGCGTTGGTGGAGGCCGGCGGAAAATTGCCGCCGCTGTTGATCGACCAGGGGCTGGACGACAACTTCCTCGCAGCCCAGTTGCACCCCCACCTGTTTGAAGCCGCGTGCCGACAGGCCGGCCAGCCGCTCACACTGCGCCGGCACACCGGGTACGACCACGGTTACTACTTCATCGCCAGCTTCATCGAAGACCACCTGCGCCACCACGCGCAGTCCCTGGTCGCTGCCTGACACCATGCGTTCTCGCCAATACGATCTGATCGCCTTCGACTGGGACGGCACCCTGTTCGATTCCACGGCACTGATTGCCCGAAGCATCCAGCGGGCCGTGACCGACGTGGGTGGCGCAACGCCCACCACCGAGGCCGCCAGCTACGTGATCGGCATGGGCCTCATGCAGGCCCTGGCCCACGCCGCGCCCGACGTGCCACCCGAAAAATACGCTCAGTTGGGTGATCGGTATCGCCACCACTACACCGCACACCAGCACGACCTGAGCCTGTTTGACGGCGTGTTGCCGTTATTGGCCGAGTTGAAGGAGCGCCAGCACTTTTTGACCGTGGCCACCGGCAAAAGCCGCCGGGGGCTGGACGAGGTGCTGCGCACGGTGGAGCTGGTCGGCCTGTTCGATGGCTCCCGCACCGCGGACGAAACCGCCGGCAAGCCGCACCCGCTGATGCTCC
>JANPKR010000562.1:0-4252 GCA_031426175.1 Hydrogenophaga sp.
CCCCTGGGCAGCCGGCGCACCGGCTCCATGCTGGCGCAAGGTGTGGCGCTGCTGGGCGTCGGGTTCGCCGTGGTGTACATGGCCTTCTGCCTGGTGGCGTTCGCCATGATGGACTTGCTCTCGTTCCGCAACCGTGGCGGCCAGGTCGTGCTGTCGGCCGTGGGCATGCTGGCCGTGTGGAAGCTCTTCCAGTACGGCGTCACAGCGGAGTCGCTGCAGGCCTGGGCCAGCACCACCTTGCGCGCCATACCGCAGAACATCCTGCTGTTTCTCGCGCTGGCCGCCCTGGCTCGCGGCGTGGGCATGTTCTTTGGCGGGGGTTCGCGGGCACAGCAGGCGCCGGGTCGCCAGAGCACCAGTCTCTCCGCACGAAGCTGAGCCATGCGCATCGTTCTCTTCACGCACCCTTCTTTCATGGCTTCGCAAAGCATGCCGCGTTTCGCGCGCATGCTGCAGCAGGCCTACCAGGCGCTGGGGCACGAGGTGGAAGTCTGGTCACCCATGCCGAGGGTGCATGCCTGGGTGCGTACCGGTCGCCTCTCAAAGTGGGCTGGGTACATCGACCAATACCTGCTGTTTCCCTGGTGGGTTCGGCGCGCTGTGGCGCGGGAGCCGGCCAGCACGCTGTTCGTGATGGCCGACCAGGCACTGGGTCCCTGGGTGCCGCTGGTCAAACACCGACAGCTGGTGGTTCATGTGCACGACCTGCTGGCCCTGCGCTCGGCGCTGGGTGAAGTGCCACAGAACCCGACGCGCTACACCGGGCGCCTCTACCAGCGCTACATTCGCCGCGGATTCGCGCAAGCAAAACATTTCATCTGCATCTCGCAACGCACGCTGGACGACCTGCAGCGCGTGGGCGGAGTGGCACCCATCACCTGCGAGGTGGTGCACAACGGGCTGAACCAACGATTTGTCCGCACCCCCGCACCCGAAGCCCGCGCACTGCTGCGCAGAGCGGGTCTCTCGGTGCCCGACGCCGGGTTGTTGCTTCATGTCAGTGGCAACCAGTGGTACAAAAATGTGCGCGGTGTGATCCGCATCTACGCGCAATACGCAGCCAACCAGGCCGATCCCTTGCCACTGTGGCTGGTGGGTGTGCCACAGACCGACGCCGTGCGCGAGGCCCTGGCCAACGTGCCCACGCAGGGGCAGGTGCATTTTCTCTATGGCATCGACCACGCCTTGCTGCAGGCCGCTTATTCGCTGTCGCGCGCATTCCTGTTCCCGAGCCTGGCCGAAGGATTCGGGTGGCCCATCGTCGAGGCGCAGGCTTGCGGCTGCCCCGTCATCACCACGGACGACGCACCCATGAACGAGATCGGTGGCCCCCACACCGACTACCTGCCGCTGCTTCGCGACACCGACGACATGACCCAGTGGGCGGCTCGCGGAGCACGGGTGCTTGAAAAGCTGCTGGACGAACCAGCCCAGGCCCGGCGCGACCGCACCGACGCCTGCATGGCCTGGTCGCGGCGCTTTGAGCCCGAGCGGGCCATCGCGGCCTACCTGCAGATCTACGAGGGCGTGATGGCCCGCCCAACAACCGAGACGGGCCATGCACTGGCCCGGATTCCATCATGAACATCCTGCATGTGATCTCGTCGGCCAATCCCACGGGTGGTGGACCCATTGAGGGGGTGCGCAACCTGGGGCAACGGATGCAGGAGCTCGGTCACCACACCGAGCTGGTGACGCTGGACAACCCGACAGACACCTGGTTGCAAAACCAGACACACACCGTGCATGCCCTGGGCCCGACGCGCGGCAACTACGGCATGAACCATCGGCTGGTGCCCTGGCTTGTGGCGCACGCACACCGGTACGACTTCGTGATCGTCAACGGCATCTGGCAGTACCACAGCTTCGCCACCTGGCGGGCCCTCACCCGGCTCAAGCTCCCCTATGCCGTGTTCACGCACGGCATGCTTGACCCCTGGTTCAAGCGCACCTACCCGCTGAAGCACCTGAAGAAGTGGTTCTACTGGCCCTGGGCCGAATACCGGGTCTTGCGGGACGCCGCGGCGGTGCTCTTCACTTGCGAAGACGAGCGCCTCTTGGCCCGCGAATCGTTCTGGTTGTACCGGGCGCGCGAACAAGTGGTGGCCTATGGCACGCGCCCTCCCCCCACCGACAAGGCACCGCTCGCCGCGTGCTTTCTGGACGCCTACCCGCACCTCAAAGGCAAACGCCTGCTGCTGTTCCTCAGCCGCATTCAGGAGAAAAAGGGCTGCGATCTGCTGATCAGCGCGTTCGCCAAGGCGGCTGCCCATTCACCCGATCTGCACCTCGTCATGGCCGGACCCGACCAGACGGGGTGGGTCGCCACCTTGCAGACGCAAGCTCGGCAACTGGGCGTGGCCGACCGCATCCACTGGCCGGGCATGCTGCAGGGGGACATCAAATGGGGCGCGTTCCACGCCGCCGAGGCCTTTGTGCTGCCTTCGCACCAGGAGAACTTCGGCATCGCGGTGGCCGAGGCGCTCGGCTGCGGCCTGCCCGTGCTGATCTCCAACAAGGTCAACATCTGGCGGGAGATCCAGAGCGCAGGCGCAGGTCTGGTGGAAGACGACACCACCGAAGGAACCCACGCGCTGTTGAGTCAATGGCTGGGACTGGAGCCGACGGCCCGCGCGAGCATGGCCAGGGCCGCCAGCGAGCTTTTCAACGCTCGGTTCACCGTGAGCGCCATGGCTCACAGCCTCCTGCACATCGTGGGTCAGCACCAGAAGAAGGCCACCCCGTGAACAGAGCCAGCAACTCGGTGGGGCACATCGGCTCTGCGGTCGACTGGGGTTGGGAAAACCTGCAGTTCCTGAGGATGCGCCTGCAAGGACTCCAGAGCAAGGAAGCCGACGTGGCCAGGTTGGTGGCCGAGCTGGACGACTACCGGTCAATCTTTGAGACCGCCACCGGCCTTCCATTCCACCAGTCGTCCATCTTTGAGGTGGGCTACGGAGCGCGCCCGCTGCGCTTGCTGGCGCTCATCTCGATGGGGTTGAATGCCCGGGGCATCGACCTGGACACCCCCATGCTGCGAGCTTCACTCCCAGAGCTGTTGCGCGTTCTCCGGGCCAATGGCTGGCAGCGCTTCATCAAGAGCACGGTGCGCGCGCTGGTGTTCGACGCACACGAGCGCAAGACATTGAATCGCGTGCTGGTGCGCCGGGGTGCCCGGCTTCGCGTGCAGGCCGAACGTTTCCTGGTCGGTGACGTGGCCGATGTTTCGCTGCCGCCAGCCTCGATCGACTTCGTTTATTCCGAGGACGTCTTTGAGCACATTCCCCGCGGTGCGCTGGACGGCGTGTGCGCCAACCTGGCACGGGCACTGACCCCCCAGGGTCTGGCCCTGATTTCGCCAGCGGTATTCACCGGCATCAGCGGCGGGCATCTGGTGGAGTGGTACCCCCACACGCTCATGGCCGACATGGACCGTCGCTCCGAACCCTGGGAACACCTGCGGCAACGCCGGTTCACCGCCGACTGTTTCTTGAACGAGATGCGGCTGCACGAGTACCAGCAGCTGTTCGAGCGTCATTTCACCGTGGTGGCGGTTCACAACCTGCAGGCTGGGCACGGACGTTCGTTCCTGACCGAGGACGTGCGGGAAGAACTCGCCGACTATGGCCTGGACGAGCTCCTCGGGGACAAATGGCGCTTCGTGCTGCGCAAGAAAAATGGGGAGCCGACGTGATTCTTGAAGGCAATGACCCCGCCATACAGCCCTCGTTCTCCATGGGCAACCGCCTGGCGCGCGCGCTGTGGGGTGTGACTTGGATGCTGCTGTTCCGGCCCAGCCCAAGGCCTCTGCACGCGTGGCGGCGAGCGCTGCTGCGCTTGTTCGGCGCTCGAATGGGAGAGCACGTGCACGTTTACGCCGGCGTGCGTATCTGGGCACCATGGCAGCTCACGCTGGGCGACCGCGTGGGCATCGCCGATGGCGTGACGCTCTACAACATGGCGCCCATGACCATCGGCAACGACTGCACGCTGTCGCAGGGTGCCTATCTGTGCGGCGGCTCGCACGACATCAATTCCGCCAACTTCCAGCTCGTGGCCCACCCCATCAATCTGGCCGATCACGTGTGGGTCTGCGCCGAGGCCTTTGTGGGCCCGGGTGTCTACATCGCAAACGGCTGCGTGGTGGGCGCACGTGCGGTGGTGATGAAGGACATCAACCAACCCTGGACCGTTTGGGGCGGACACCCTGCGGTTCAACTCAAGGCACGGCGACCACGGAGCTCGACATGAA
>JANPKR010000563.1:0-9290 GCA_031426175.1 Hydrogenophaga sp.
CAGGGTCACGGCGGCCAGGCGCGGGGTGCGCATGGCGTCCTTGTCCACCGGGCCGGTGAAGCTGGTGAAGAAGGCGAACCAATAGTTGTGGGTGTCGTCCACCGGCACATGCATCTGCGTGATCGTCATGGTCTCGGAGAGTGGAATCACGAAGGTCTGCGGGAACACGGCGTGGGTCACGCGCACATGCGTGAGCTCGTCGGTCATGGGTCGCAGCGCCGTGAGTTGCAGGCCGTGGGGTTGGGCTTCAAAGGAAATCATGGGTTGGCCGAATTCGCGCATCACACGCGTCATGGGCCAACGCTCGCCGCCCACGTCGCCGGCGCTGGCGCCGCGAAACTGCTTGCCGTAGCTGTCGTCCAGCGACGCGTCCTTGAAGAAGCGGTGCAGGTAGGAAGCGTGCGCCGGGTCGATGCCCACTTCGAATGCCTGCAGCCAGTTGCAGTTCCACAGGCCCTTGAAGGCGAACGTGTGCGAGGCCGGGGCGTTGAAGCAGTCCAGCGCGGGGAAGGGCGGCGGTGTCTGCTCTTCAGGGCCGAACCAGCCGAACAGCACGCCGCTTTTTTCCACCAGCGGGTAGCTGCGTTGCCGGATGCGGGTGCACAGGGTGCTGCCGGCGGGCTCCCCCGGGGTCTCGATGCACTGGCCGGTGGTGTCGAACTTCCAGCCGTGAAAGGGGCAACGCAAGCCATCACCCTCATTGCGGCCAAACGCCAGATCGGCACCGCGGTGCGGGCAGTCGCGGTCGAGCAGGCCGTGGCTGCCTTGGGCATCGCGGAACAGCACGAAGTCTTGCCCCAGCACGCGCACGGCCTTGACCGGGCGCACCGCCATGGCCGGGTCCAGCGCAGGGTCGAATTCGTCGAGCAGGGCCACCGGCTGCCAGTAGCGGCGCAGCAGTTCACCACCGGGGGTGCGGGGCCCGACCTGGGTCAGGCGCTGGTTGAGGTCGGCTTTCATGGGGGCTCCGGTGGGCGGTGGTAAAACGGTATCCCGTTTATATATTTCAGTGTACATTTTGCGCCATGAGCCTGCAAGACACCGTTTTGATGCAACTGCGCGACCTGATCCTGAGCGGCCAGTTCGAGCCCGGGCACCGGCTGGCCGAGCAACAACTCGCCGAGCGGCTGGGCGCCTCGCGCACGCCCGTGCGCGCCGCGCTGGTGTCGCTGGAGCAGGAAGGTCTGGTCGAAGCCAACGAGACCGGCAAGTACCTGGTGCGCCAGTTCACCGCACAGGAAGTGACCGACGCCATCGCGGTGCGCGGCCCCCTCCAAGGCATGGCCGCGCGGCTGGTGGCCGAGCACGGCGTGTCGCGCCAGTTGCAGGGGCAACTGCAGGCCTGCCTGGACGAAGGCGACCGGCTGCTGACTGAGAGCCCGCTGACCATCGAGAGCTACGCGGCGTACGCGGTGATGAACGACCGCTTCCACGCGGTGCTGCTCGAAGCCTGCGGCAATCGCGCTCTGCAACGCGCGGTGGCCCTCAACGACAAGCTGCCGTTCGCCCCGGCCTCGGCCATGCTGCCCATGCAGGGCACAGTGGCGCTGGACCGCGACTGGATGCTCTACGCGCACCGCCAGCACCACATGCTGTTCAACGCGCTGCAGCGCGGCGAAGGTGCGCGCGCACAGGCGCTGGCGGTGGAGCACACCGAGGTGGCGCAGATGAACATGCGCCTGGCGCTGGAGCGTCGCGCCGAGTCGGAGCGGGTGATGCCCGTCATGCGGCTTGTGGTGGGCTGACGCGGGCGGGGTGTATCGTCCCGGGCATGCCGCCCACCGCTGAATCCGCATCCGCCACCGGCCTCACCCTGCGGCGCGTGGCCATCGACACCTACCACGAGAACGTGGCCTACCTGCACCGCGACTGCGAAGTGGTGCGGGCCGAAGGCTTCCAGGCCTTGTCCAAGGTGGAGGTGCGGGCCAACGGGCGGCGCATCCTGGCCACGCTCAATGTGGTGGACGACAGCAGCATCGTGGGCTGCAACGAAATCGGGGTGTCGGAAGACGCCTTTGCCCGGCTGGACGTGGCCGGTGGCCACCCGGCTTCGGTGTCGCCGGCCGAGCCGCCCGAATCAATTCCCGCGCTGTTTCGCAAGATCAACGGCGAGCGCCTGGGCCGCGACGACTTCCACCACATCATTCGCGATATCGCCGAGCTGCGCTATTCCAAGATCGAACTCACCGCCTTCGTGGTGGCCTGCAACCGCAGCGAGCTCGACCGCGAGGAGGTCTGCTTTCTGACCGAGGCCATGGTGGCCAGCGGCCGGCGGCTCGACTGGCACGAACCGCTGGTGGTGGACAAACACTGCATCGGCGGCATTCCGGGCAACCGCACCTCGATGCTGGTTGTGCCCATCGTCACAGCCCACGGCCTGGTGTTTCCCAAGACCTCGTCGCGCGCCATCACCTCGCCCGCCGGCACGGCCGACACCATGGAAGTGCTGGCCAACGTGGAGCTGCCGTTCGAGCAGCTCACCGGCATCGTGCGCCAGCACCACGGTTGCCTGGCCTGGGGCGGCACGGCCCAGCTGTCGCCGGCCGACGACGTGCTGATCTCGGTGGAGCGCCCGCTGTCGATTGACTCGCCCGGTCAGATGGTGGCCTCCATCCTGTCGAAGAAGATCGCCGCCGGGGCCACGCACCTCGTGCTCGACATTCCCATTGGTCCCACGGCCAAGGTGCGATCGATGCCCGAGGCGCAGCGCCTGCGCCGCCTCTTCGAATACGTGGCGCTGCGCATGCACCTCTCGCTGGACGTGGTGATCACCGACGGCCGCCAGCCAGTGGGCCGTGGCGTGGGCCCGGTGCTTGAAGCGCGCGACGTCATGCAGGTGCTGGAGAACGATCCTTCGGCCCCCGACGACCTGCGACAAAAATCGCTGCGCCTGGCGGGTCGCCTGATCGAATGCAGCCCCGACGTGCGTGGAGGCGAAGGCTTTCGCATCGCCCGAGACATTCTCGATTCCGGCCGCGCGCTGGCGCAGATGCGGGCCATCGTGCAGGCCCAGGGCGACCGGGGTTTCGACCACCACCACCCGGCATTGGGCGCGCTCACGCTGGAAGTGAAGGCGCCTGCTGCGGGCGTTGTCATCGGCATCGACAACCTGCAGATCGCGCAGATCGCCCGGTTGGCCGGGGCGCCCAAGGTTCCGGGCGCGGGCGTGGACCTGTGCGTCAAACTCGGCGAATCGGTGGTTGAGGGTGAGGTGGTGTACCGCGTGCACGCCAGCTACCCGGCCGATCTCGAATTCGCGCGCCAGGCCTTTGCGCGCGCCAACGGTTTCAGCCTGGGCACCGCCGCCCAGGTTCCCCAGGTTTTTGTGGAGTTCTGATGTCCCTCTCGAGCAAACCCGCTGCGGGTTGTGTGCTGTGTTTCGACGATGAAGCCGTGTTGGCTGGCCAGGCCGCCAGCGCCCTCGGCATGGCACTGGCCGTGGTCGAGCGCCACCGCTTCCCCGACGGAGAAATGCGCCTGCGCCTGCCGCCCGGGCTGCCCGATCGCGTGGTGCTGTGGCGTGGCCTGCAGCAGCCCAACGAAAAACTGGTCGAAGTGCTGCTGGCCGTGCAGACCGCTCGCCGGCTGGGCGCCAGACACCTCACGCTGGTCTCGCCCTACATGGCCTACATGCGGCAAGACATCGAATTCAACCCGGGTGAGGCCATCAGCCAGCGCATCGTCGGTGGTTTTCTGGCCGGCTTGTTCGACGCCATCATCACCATCGACCCGCACCTGCACCGCGTAGCCACGCTGCACGAAGCCATGCCGGTGAAGGACGCCATCGCGCTCAGCGGCGCTCCGCTGCTGGCCGACCACATCGCCACCCAGCGCCGGAACCCGCTGCTGATGGGTCCCGACGAAGAAGCGCTGCAATGGGTGGCCATGGCTGCGCAGCGCCACGGCTGGGACCATGCGGTGTGCCGCAAGACGCGCCATGGTGATCGCGAGGTCGACATTGAGCTCCCAGACCAGCCGGTGGCCGGCCGTGTGGTGGTGCTGATGGACGATGTGGCCAGCTCGGGCCACACCCTGGCCCGCGCGGCCGTGAAGCTGCGCGCCGCCGGTGCGGCTTCGGTCGACGTGGCGGTGACCCACGCGCTGTTTGCTCCGGGCGCGGTGCAGCTGGTGCGCAGCTCGGGCGTGGGTGAAATCTGGAGCACGGACTGCATTTCGCATCCGTCAAACGCCGTGAGCATCGTCCCTGAGGTGGTGAGGTCATTGCAAGGGCTGGGCATGGGGATCGGCTGAGCCCCGCAGAATCCGGGTTTTCCCTAGCGACCTCGTGGTCGCTTTCTTTTTCTGCATCTGGAACCGCTCACATGGCATCACTGTTTGAACCCACCACCGCTGGCACCTTGTCGCTGGCCAACCGCATCGTCATGGCCCCGCTCACGCGCAACCGCGCGCCCAACGCCGTGCCCACGCCGCTCATGGCCACCTACTACCAGCAGCGCGCCAGCGCCGGCCTGTTGATCACCGAAGCCACCGCCATCACCCACCAGGGTCAGGGCTACGCCGACGTGCCCGGCCTCTACGCACCCGAGCAGATCGCCGGCTGGAAGGCCGTGACCGCTGCGGTGCACGCCGCGGGCGGCAAGATCGTGACCCAGCTGTGGCACGTGGGCCGTGTGTCTCACGTCGACCTGCAGCCCAACGGCGCCGCGCCGGTCGCGCCCTCGGCCATCGCGGCCAAAACCAAGACTGTGCTGTTGAAGGACGGTGCCCCCGTGTTTGTGGACACCTCGGTGCCACGCGCGCTGGAGACCAGCGAGTTGCCCGGCATCGTTGAGGACTACCGCAGGGCCGCGCTGGCCGCCATCGAAGCCGGTTTTGACGGTGTGGAGATCCACGCGGCCAACGGCTATTTGATCGACCAGTTCCTGAAGACCGGCAGCAACCAGCGCACCGACGCTTATGGCGGCAGCATCGAGAACCGCGCGCGTCTGCTGGTGGAGGTGGTGCAGGCCGTGACCGAAGCCATCGGCGCCGGTCGCACCGGCATCCGCCTTTCGCCCGTGACCCCGGCCAACGACGTGATCGACGCCGATCCGCAGCCGCTGTTCACCCACGTTATGAATGAACTGGCGAAGTTTGATCTGGCCTATGCGCACTTCATTGAAGGCGCCACCGGCGGCCCGCGTGAGCTGGCCGACCGCCCGTTCGACTATGAGGCCCTGCGCACGACGTACCACGCGGCTGGCGGCAAAGCCGCCTGGATGGTCAACAACGGCTATGACCTGCCACTGGCCAAGGATGCCGTGAATGATGGCGCCGATCTGGTGGCCTTCGGCCGGACCTACATCGCCAACCCGGACCTCGTGGCTCGCCTGCAGCAGGGTGGCCCGTTCAACGAACCTGACAGCAAGACCTTCTACGGCGGTGGCGCAAAGGGCTACACCGACTACCCGGCACTGCACGCTGCCTGAGGTCGATTCGCCAAGTGGTGACCACTGAGGCCTGCGCGCAAGACGTTCGCAGGCCTTTTTTTCGCGTGTGAGCGCCGAGGGTGCTTTATCCTCAATCCCATGAAGCTCTACAACTACTTCCGCTCCTCGGCCTCATTCCGTGTGCGCATCGCGCTTGCCATCAAGGGTCTCGACTACGAATACCACCCGGTTCATCTGGCCAAAGGTGAACACAAGCTGTCGGACTACACCGACATTGCGGTGGAAGGCCTGGTGCCCCTGCTTGAACTCGACGACGGCACGCGGCTGACGCAGTCGATGGCCATCATCGAGTACCTCGACGAACTGCACCCCGAACCCGCCTTGCTGCCGCTTGAGGCGCTGGGCCGCGCGCGTGTGCGCGCGCTGGCGCAGATCATTGCCTGCGAGATCCACCCCATCAACAACTTGCGCGTGCTGAAGTACCTGAGCAAAAACCTCAAGGTGGACGAGGACAGCAAGAACACCTGGTACCGCCATTGGGTGCGCAGCGGGCTGGAGTCGTTCGAGCGTCAGTTGGCGTTGCAGGCGCCCAGCACCTACTGTGTTGGTGAGACGCCCACACTGGCCGACTGCTGCCTGGTGCCGCAGATCTTCAACGGCCAGCGGTTCAACGTCGACTTCTCGGGCCTGCCGCGCACCATGGCTGCGTTTGACGCCTGCATGAATCACCCTGCGTTCCAGAAGGCCCAACCTTCGGCCTGCCCGGACGCCGAACCCTGATGCTGCTCACGGCCGACGGCCTCCAGCCCGATTGGCCCGCACCGCCCGGCGTGCGAGCCCTGTTCACCACACGTGTGGGCGGCGTGTCGGCAGCCCCGTTCGACAGCTTCAACCTGGGCGACCACGTGCGGGATGAACCGCTGGCCGTGGCTGGCAACCGTGAGCGGCTGGCTGCACTCATCTCACCCGCGCGGCCCGTCTTCCTGCGGCAAGTGCACGGGACGCATGTGGAGCGGCTTGACCCCGACACCCTCGATGGAACCGAGGCGGACGCCTGCCTGGTGCAGATTCCGGGTGTGGCGGCCACGATCATGGTGGCCGATTGCCTGCCAGTGTTGTTCACACACGGTTCGGGCACTGCAGTGGCCGCAGCGCATGCCGGCTGGCGGGGTCTGTTGCACGGCGTACTCGAGGCCACCGCGCGCGCGCTGCGCGACGCAGCGGGCGAAGGCCCGATCGTGACCTGGCTCGGTCCCTGCATCGGGCCGCAGACGTTTGAAGTCGGAGTCGAGGTATGCGAGGCGTTTGTGGCAGCTGACCACGCAGCCGCAGCGCATTTCTGGCCTCTCGGTGGCGGCAAGTTTCTGGCCGATCTGCAAGCCCTGGCGCGCTTGCGCCTTCAGGCGGTGGGCATCACCGACGTGCACGGCAACAACGGTTCGCCCGCCTGGTGCACCGTGACACAGACCTCACAGTTCTTTTCGCACCGGCGAGATGCCGCCATTTTCGGCAGCACCGGGCGCATGGCCGCTTGCATCTGGATCGATTGAAGCCGTTGTCTCGGGGGCCGCGTTGGCCGCCAGACGCGCCATTTGCGCCTGGTGTTCAGCGGCTTCGCGGGCCTTGATTTCCTTGCGCCGCGCCGGGGTCCTCATCACGTAAACCACGAGAACGACGGGCAGCAAACCGTACAGAAAAAAGGTCACAATGGCCCCGAGGATGGAGCCGTTGGAGTTGCTCGCCTCCGCCACCGACATCATCAGAACCACATACATCCAACCAATCACGACCAGGTACACGGCGATCCTTGCAGGCCGGGAAAAAAGCGTCAGTCTGCTGGAAGCCGCCACACAGATACTTGAGAAAAGCCGGACACCTTCTCCCACGCCGGGAATGATAGGCCGCAGACAAAAACACAGGAGACCAGCATGACATCGGGCAAAACACCACCCACCGACTGGCTGGAGACTGCCAATCAGTTCCAGCAAAACCTGATTCAACAATGGACCCAGGTGGCCCAGGCCTTTCCCGGGGCTGCAGCCGCCCCGCAGGCCAGCGCCAACGATCCCTTCGCGGCCTTCAAGGCCTTCATGCCGCAGGCGGGTGCGGCCAACCCGTTCGGCATGGCCATGCCCACGGCGGGTGCGGCTTTCCCGGGCATGCCTGCGATGCCGGCCATGCCCGGGATGGGCGACATGTTCAAAAACGCGTCGGGCCAGCAGGTAGGCTTTGATCCAGCGAAGCTGCTGGAGATCCAGAACCAGTACCTGAAAGATGTGACCGGGCTGTGGAACCAGGGCCCGTCCGTCAAACCCGAAGGCGATCGGCGCTTTGCGTCCGATGCCTGGGCCAGCAACCCGATGGCGGCGTTCTCAGCGGCGGCCTACCTGCTGAACGCACGCACGCTCATGGCCCTGGCCGACGCGGTGCAGGGCGACGCCAAAACCCGCACCCGCGTGCGCTTCGCGGTGCAGCAGTGGATCGATGCCAGCGCACCGAGCAACTTCCTGGCGTTCAATGCCGAAGCGCAAAAGAAGGCCATCGACACCCAGGGCGAGAGCATCGCCAAGGGCATGGCCAACCTGCTGCACGACATGAAGCAGGGCCACGTGTCCATGACCGACGAGAGCGTGTTCGAGGTGGGCAAGAACGTGGCCACCACCGAGGGCGCGGTGGTGTTCGAGAATGAACTGTTCCAGCTGATCGAATACAAGCCGCTCACGCCCAAGGTGTACGAGCGGCCGTTTCTGCTGGTGCCCCCCTGCATCAACAAGTTCTACATCCTCGATCTGCAGCCCGAGAACTCGCTGATCCGCTACTGCGTGGAGCAGGGCCACCGCACCTTTGTGGTGAGCTGGCGCAACCCCGACGAGTCGTTGGCCCAGGCCACGTGGGACCAGTACATCGAAGACGCGGTGATCAAGGCGATTGACGTCACGCAGGACATCACCGGCGCCGAGACGATCAACGCACTGGGCTTCTGCGTGGGCGGCACCATGCTGGGCACCGCGTTGGCCGTGCTGGCCGCACGCGGTGAAGAGCCGGTGAACTGCGCGACCTTCCTCACCACGCTGCTCGACTTCACCGACACCGGCATCCTCGACGTGTTCATTGACGAGAACTTCGTCAAGTACCGCGAGGCGCAGTTTGCCCAAGGCGGGCTCATGCCCGGGCGCGATCTGGCCACCACCTTCAGCTTTCTGCGGCCCAACGATCTGGTGTGGAACTACGTGGTGGGCAACTACCTCAAGGGCGAGACGCCACCCCCGTTCGACCTGCTGTACTGGAACTCCGACAGCACCAACCTGCCGGGCCCTTACTACGCGCGCTACCTGCGCCAGATGTACCTGGAGAACAACCTCATCAAGCCCGGCCAGATGACGGTGTGTGGCGAGGAGATCGACTTCCGTCAGGTCAAGCTGCCGGTCTACATCTACGGTTCGCGCGAAGACCACATCGTGCCGATTGGCGGTGCTTACGCGAGCACCCAGGTGTTCCCGGGCAAGAAGCGTTTTGTCATGGGCGCCTCGGGCCACATTGCCGGCGTGATCAACCCGGCGAGCAAGAAGAAGCGCAGCCACTGGATCGGCTCGGCCACGAAGTTTCCGAAAGACGTGAACGACTGGATCGCCAGCGCCGATGAACAACCCGGCAGCTGGTGGACCGACTGGGCTGCCTGGCTCAAGCCACAGGCTGGGAAACAGATTGCTGCTCCCAAGACCTATGGCAAGGGCAAGACCTACGCGGCCATCGAGCCGGCACCGGGCCGGTACGTCAAGGCCAAGGCCTGAACCCCGTTTTTTTCAAGCACAACAAGGAGCAATTCATGGAAGACATCGTCATCGTTTCAGCCGCCCGCACCGCAGTGGGCAAGTTTGGCGGCTCGCTCGCCAAAGTCCC
>JANPKR010000564.1:0-3195 GCA_031426175.1 Hydrogenophaga sp.
CCAGGTGCTGTACCTGCGCGGCGTGCAGGCCGCCATGTTCGCGGTGGAAGGTGTGCGTGCTGCGCAGGAGCGCTTCGGCAAAGGCAAGGTCATGACGGGTGAACAGGCCCGCTGGGGATACGAGAACCTGAACCTCACGCAGGCCAAGCTCGACGCGCTGGGCTTCAAGGGTGTGATGCGCCCGATCTCCACCAGCTGCCAGGACCACATGGGCGCTTCGTGGGCCCGCGTGCACACCTGGGACGGCACGAAGTTCGAGTGGACCTCCGACTGGCTGCAAGGCGATGAGCAGATCATCCGCCCGATGGTCAAGGCCGCGGCCGACAAGTACGCCGCCGAGAAAAAACTGACACGCCGCACCGGCGCCGATTGCCAGAGCTGACGACTGGCTGAACCTGGCGGCTCGCAAGAGCCGCCAATTCAAAGACCTGCGCACAGCGGTCTTTGAATTGGCCACACAGGACACTTCCATGACCACCCCAGAGAGCACTCCCACCAACGTCCTCAACGTCAACGGCATCGAGGTCATCTACAACCACGTGATCCTCGTGCTCAAAGGCGTCTCGCTCAACGTGCCCGAGGGCAAGATCGCTGCCGTGCTGGGGGGCAATGGCGCGGGCAAGACCACCACCTTGCGCGCCATCTCCAACCTGCTCAAGGCCGAGCGGGGCGAGGTCACCAAGGGCAGCATCGAGCTGCGCGGCGAACGCATCGAAAACCTCAGCACTTCCGATCTGGTGCACCGCGGCGTGGTGCAGGTGATGGAAGGACGGCACTGCTTCGCCCACCTGACCATCGAAGAAAACCTCATGACGGGCTCCTACACCCGCAAGGACAAGGCCGAAGTCGCGCGCAACCTGGAGAAGGTCTACAACTATTTTCCGCGCCTCAAGACGCGGCGCACCAGCCAGGCCGCCTACACCTCGGGCGGCGAGCAGCAGATGTGCGCGATCGGTCGGGCGCTGATGACCAACCCCAGCGTGATGCTGCTCGACGAACCCTCCATGGGTCTCGCGCCTCAGATCGTGGAAGAGGTGTTTGAAATCGTCAAAGACCTCAACCAGAAGGAAAAGGTCACCTTCCTGCTGGCCGAGCAGAACACCAACATGGCGCTGAAGTACGCCGACTACGGCTACATCATGGAGAGTGGCCGCATCGTGATGGACGGCCTCGCCAGCGAGCTGCGCAACAACGAGGACGTGAAGGAGTTCTACCTCGGCATGGGCGGCGGTGAACGGAAATCTTTCAAAGATGTGAAGAGCTACAAGCGCAGAAAACGCTGGCTGGCTTGACCCACTTTTTTCCATCTCGCACCAGATCACCATGAACGACCACTTCGACAACCTCGAAACCCGATCGCCCGCCGAGCGCGAAGCGGCGCAAATGGCCGCACTGCCTGCGCAGATCGCGCACGCGCAGCGCAACAGCCTGGCGTTTGCCGAGATCCTGCAAGGCGTGGACGCCGCCAGCATCAACAGCCGTGCTGCGCTCGCTCGTCTGCCGGTCACCCGAAAGAGCGAGCTGCTGGCACGCCAGAAGGCGTCTCGTGCGCAGGGCGGTGATGCCTTTGGCGGATTTGCGGCTTTGGTGCGTGGCCCGGCCATGTCGCGCGTCTTCGCCAGCCCGGGTCCGATCTACGAGCCCGAGGGCACGGAGCGCGACTACTGGCGCGCAGGCCGCGCCCTGTTCGCGGCGGGCTTTCGCGCGGGTGAACTGGTGCACAACAGCTTCAGCTACCACATGACCCCTGGTGCCTTCATCCTGGAATCGGGCGCGCACGCGGTGGGATGCACTGTGTTCCCGGCCGGCACCGGCCAGACCGAACAGCAGCTTGATGCGCTCGTGGATCTCAAGCCCGCCGCCTACACCGGCACGCCCAGTTTTCTGCGCATCCTGCTGGAGAAAGCGAAGGAGGCGGGCACCGACATCCGCAGTCTCACCAAGGCGTCGGTCGGCGGCGAAGCCTGCCCGCCCAGCCTCACGGCCTGGTTCAAGGAACAGGGCGTGGACGTCTACCAGACCTACGCCACGGCCGACCTGGGCCTGGTGGCTTACGAGACACAGGCACGACAGGGCCTGGTGCTGGACGAAGGCGTGATCGTGGAGATCGTTCGCCCGGGCACGGGCGACCCGGTGCCCGAGGGCGAGGTGGGGGAACTCGTGGTGACCACCCTGAATCCGGCTTATCCCCTGATTCGGTTTGGTACCGGCGATCTTTCGGCCATCTTGCCCGGCGCTTGTCCCACCGGCCGCACCGCCCCGCGCATCAAGGGCTGGATGGGCCGAGCCGACCAGACCACCAAGGTTCGGGGCATGTTTGTGCACGCCTCGCAGGTGGCCGACATCGCGCGGCGATTTCCGCAGGTGCACAAGGCGCGGCTGGTGGTCAGCGGTGAAATGGCCAATGACCAGATGTGCCTGAAGGTCGAGGCCAGCGAAACCGACGACGCTTTGCGCGAGCTGATTGCGGTGGCCGTGCGCGATGTCACCAAACTGCGTGGCGATGTGCAACTGGTCCCACCAGGCAGCCTGCCCAACGACGGCAAGGTGATCGAGGACGCGCGCAGCTACCAGTAGTACCGAAGTGGTCGAAGACGCACCCGCTGCGGTGCAGCACAGGGTTTTCCCATGCATCGGGCTACGTAATTTCCGCGATTTCCTGTTGTTGCATGGGGGATACCATCCGCGTACTTAATCTTCGTTGGAGACCTCCATGATCAAACTGCTCGCCGTCGCTCTGGCAACCACCGTCTCGGTCGGCGCCTTCGCACAGGCCTTCCCGGCCAAGCCCATCACCTTCGTGGTGCCTTTCGCTGCAGGCGGTCCCACCGACCTGGTGGCACGCCGCCTCGCCGAAGCCATGCGCAAGCCCCTGGGCGGCGCCAACATCGTGGTGGAAAACGCGGCCGGCGCTGGAGGCACGATTGCCGGCACCAAGGTGGCCCGCGCCAACCCGGACGGCTACACGCTGCTGGTCTGGCACATCGGCATGGCCGCCACCACCAGCCTGTACCGCAAGCAGCAGTTCAAGCCGCTGGAAGACTTCGAGTACCTGGGCATGATCAACGACGTGCCCATGACGCTGCTGGGCACGAACAAGCTCAACGCCAACACCTACCGCGACTTCGAGTCCTACATCCGCGCCAACGGCGGCAAGCTCAACCTGGCCCACGCCGGTCTGGGATCAGCCTCCCA
>JANPKR010000565.1:0-3737 GCA_031426175.1 Hydrogenophaga sp.
CCCGGCGAGTGGGGCGCCGACATCGTGGTCGGCACCACGCAGCGCTTCGGCATGCCCATGGGCGCAGGTGGGCCGCACGCCGCCTTCATGGCCTGCCGCGACGAATTCAAGCGCTCGCTGCCGGGACGTCTGGTTGGCGTGAGCGTGGACGCGCACGGCAACCCCACGTACCGCCTCGCGCTGCAAACGCGCGAGCAACACATCCGCCGCGAGAAGGCCACCTCCAACATCTGCACCGCACAGGTGCTGCCGGCGGTGGTGGCAAGCATGTACGCCGTGTACCACGGGCCGGCTGGCCTGAAGCGCATCGCGCAGCGCGTGGCGGCCTATGCCGCCGTGCTGGCGCAGGGCCTGGAGCAACTGGGCTGGACGCCCACCAGCGAAACCGCCTTCGACACGCTCACTTTCAAGGCCGGTGACCGCGCCGCCACGCTGCTGCAGCGCGCCGTGGACGCCGGCATGAACCTGCGCCTGAGCTGGGGCGAGTACGTGGGTATCACGCTGGACGAGACCACGACGCGCGAGGACATTGAAAAACTGTGGGCGGTGTTCGCACTGCAAGGCCAGAGCCTGCCCGGCTTTGCAGCGTTCGAGAAAGGCATCGAGCCGCGCATCCCCACCGAGCTGCGCCGCACCAGCCCCTACCTCACGCACCCGGTGTTCCACAGCCACCACTCCGAGACCGGCATGCTGCGCTACATCCGTGCGCTGTCCGACAAGGACCTGGCGCTGGACCGCAGCATGATCCCGCTGGGCTCTTGCACCATGAAGCTCAACGCCACCAGCGAGATGATCCCCATCACCTGGCCGGGCTTTGCCAACGTGCACCCGTTCGCGCCCGCTGGCCAGTTGCTCGGCTACAAAAAGCTCGACGAACAGCTGCGCGCCTGGCTCTGCCAGGCCACGGGTTACGCCGGCATCAGCCTGCAGCCCAACGCCGGCTCGCAGGGCGAATACGCCGGCTTGCTGGTGATCCAGGCGTACCACGCCTCGCGCGGCGAGACCCACCGCAACATCTGCCTGATCCCCAGCAGCGCGCACGGCACCAACCCCGCGTCCGCACAGATGGTCGGCATGACGGTGGTGGTGACCAAGTGCGATGAAAACGGCAACGTGGACATGGCCGACCTTCAAGCCAAGTGCGAACAGCACAGCGCGAACCTGGCGGCGGTGATGATCACCTACCCCAGCACGCACGGCGTGTTCGAGACCACGGTCAAGGAACTCTGTGCCCTGGTGCACCGCCACGGCGGGCGTGTGTACGTGGACGGTGCCAACATGAACGCGCTGGTGGGCGTGGCCGCGCCGGGTGAATTCGGGGGTGATGTGAGCCACCTCAACCTGCACAAGACCTTCTGCATCCCGCACGGCGGTGGCGGACCGGGCGTGGGCCCGGTGTGTGTGGTCGAAGACCTCGTGCCCTTCCTGCCGGGGCACGCCACAGGCGGCCTGCCGGTGAACGGCGTGGGCGCCATCTCGGCGGCGCCGCTGGGCAATGCGGCGGTGCTGCCGATCAGCTGGATGTACATCCGCATGATGGGCGCCGACGGTTTGAAGCACGCGACCGAAGCGGCCATCCTCGCGGCCAACTACATCAGCAAGCGCCTGGCACCGCACTACCCCACGCTCTACGCGAGCGCCAACGGGCATGTGGCGCATGAATGCATCCTGGACCTGCGCCACTTCAAGGACACCAGTGGCGTGATGGCCGAGGACGTGGCCAAGCGCCTGATGGACTACGGGTTCCACGCTCCCACGCTGTCCTTCCCGGTGGCCAACACGCTGATGGTGGAGCCCACCGAGAGCGAGACGCTGGCGGAGCTGGACCGCTTCATCAACGCGATGATCGCGATCCGCGAAGAGATCCGTCTCGTGGAGGCCGGCACCTGGCCGCAGGACGACAACCCGCTGAAGAACGCGCCCCACACCGCCGCCAGCCTCATGACGGCCGACTGGTCACACCCCTATGCGCGCGACGTGGGAGCCGCCAGCACCTCGACCCGGGCGCACGCCAAGTACTGGCCGCCGGTTGGGCGGGTGGACAACGTGTATGGGGATCGCAACCTGTTCTGCAGCTGCGTTCCGCTGTCTGACTACGCTGCTTGACTTGACGCGGGCTTGAAGCCCTTCCTCGCCCACTTTTTGGGTGAGGTCGGGTGGTCCGGGCCACTTGGACGCTGGCTGCTCGCGGGTGTCCGCCCGGGTGTGCAGGCACCGTCTTTTCAACGCCGGGCGGGCGCTCGGCCTCTGTGGCAACCGCGAATGAGGCCAGCGTCCGCCTGACCCAAACCACCCACCCCAGTGCAATGGTGGCGCGCACACGGTGGTGCTCCAGCGCTTCCTCACAGGACGGCGGCGGTGCCCGCCCGCGCAGGCCCCCATTCGCGGTTGCCACAGAGGCCGCACACCCACCACAGCATTGAGAAGAGGGTGTTGGCGCACCCGGGCAGACGCCCGCGAGCAGGGCCGGAGCAGGCGGGCGCCGCCACCGGCCTGACGCGAGGTCGCCGAGCGAAACCTCAAAGCACCAACCCCACAACTCAGAACAACCACCCCAAGCCTCACAATCAAAGACCCCGAAAAGCGACACCATGACCACCCCAGCCCTGCGCGTGCTCAGCCTCATCCCCCCGATGACGCAGCTCAACACGCCCTACCCCTCCACCGCCTACATCACCGGCTTCCTGCGCTCGCGCGGGGTCGATGCGGTGCAGGCCGACCTCGCGCTGGCGCTGGTGCTCAAGCTGTTTTCGCCAGCGGGGCTGGAGTCCGTGCGCAGCCACGCGCTGGCCCAAGCGGAAGCCGATCGCACAGCCAGCGTGCACGCCTTTCTCGACCAGTTCGCGCGCTACCGTGCCACCATCGGCCTCGTGATCGCCTTCCTGCAAGGCCGCGACTCGACCCTGGCGCACCGCATCGCCGCGCGCGAGCTGCTGCCGGAAGGCCCGCGCTTTGCCGCGCTGGAGGTGTATGTGGACGCCGCGCTGAGCGAAGAAGGCGGCGACCCGCTGGCCTGGGCCTTCGGTGCGCTGGGCGTGCAGGACAAGGCGCGCCACATCGCCACGCTCTACCTCAACGACCTGGCCGACGTGTTGCGCGACGCGGTTGACGAGCGCTTTGCCTTTGTGCGCTACGCCGAGTCGCTCGCCAGCAGCCAGCCCACCTTCGAGCCCATGGCCGCCGCGCTCGCCGCGCCCTTCACGCTGGTCGACGAGATCCTGCACACGCTCACCCTGGCCACCCTGTCGCAGCACAAACCCGACCTCGTGCTGCTCTCGGTGCCATTCCCCGGCGCACTCTACGCCGCGCTGCGCATCGCGCAGACCATCAAGGCGCAGAACCCGCACATCACCATTGCGCTGGGCGGCGGCTTTGTGAACACCGAGCTGCGCGAACTCGCCGAGCCACGCGTGTTCGACTTCGTCGATTTCGTGACCCTCGATTCGGGCGAGCGGCCGCTGCTGGCGCTCATGGAGTACCTGCAGCGCAAGCGCTCGAAGCAGCGCCTGGTGCGCACCTTCGTGCGCGAAGAAGCCACCGTGCGCTACATCAACTTTGTCGAACCCGACGTGCCGTTTGAGGAGGTGGGCACACCGACCTGGGACGGCCTGCCGCTGGACCGGTACCTGAGCCTGCTCGACATGCTCAACCCCATGCACCGGCTCTGGAGCGATGGGCGTTGGAACAAGCTCACCGTGGCGCACGGCTGCTACTGGAAGAAGTGCAGCTTCTGCGAC
>JANPKR010000566.1:0-4020 GCA_031426175.1 Hydrogenophaga sp.
TGAGCTCCGCGCTCAACGGCCTGCTGGCCTGGGTGATGTTTCGCGCTGCGAGGGAACACCGCTCGATCGCGCTGGAGGCCGACGCCAAGCACCTGGTTACCGATGTGTGGACCTCGGTCGGCGTGGTGGTGGGCATTGCGCTGGTGCATTTCACCGGCTGGCTCTGGCTCGACCCACTGGTGGCCATGGGCGTGGCAGCCAACATCCTGAAGGAAGGCTTTCACCTCCTGTGGCGCTCTTCTCAGGGTCTGATGGACGAGGCGGTGGAGCCCGAGGTGATGGACACCATCCGGCAGACGCTGGACGGGTTCGCGTCTGCCGAAGGTGAAGCCCGCATCATCCGGTTCGACCACCTGAGCACGCGCAAGGCTGGTCAGCGGCGCTTTGTCGACCTGCACATGCACATGCCGGCGAGCTGGTCGCTGGGGCGTGCGGCCGCTGTGCGTGCAAGCGTGGAGCAGGCGCTGATGAGCGCGGTGCCCGGGCTGCGCGCCACCATCCAACTGCTGCCCAGCGATGTGGAAGCGCACTTCGATGATGAAAAGGACCTGATATGAAGCCCCCACGCTCCTCACTGCGTGTGTCGCTGCCCCCCGAGGGGGCGCACCGCGGCCTTCGGGCGGCCGGGCGGTCGCGGTCATGATTTCGTTGTTGCAGCGGGTGGCCGAGGCCCGCGTGGAAATTGCTGGTGAGGTGGTTGGTTCCGTGGGCCCAGGCCTGTTGGTGCTGCTGTGCGCCGAGCCCGACGACACCGAAGCCGTGGGCGAGAAGATGCTCGCCAAGATCCTGAAGCTGCGCATCTTTGGCGACGCTGCCGGGAAGATGAACCTGAGCGTGCAGGACATCGCAGGCGGCTTGCTCATCGTGAGTCAGTTCACCCTGGCGGCCGACACGAAGAGCGGCAACCGACCCGGATTCACCGGGGCAGCGCCGCCCGCGCTGGGCGAGGCGCTCTACGACGCGTTCGTGAGATCAGCCAGGGCGGCGCATCCGGTGGTGCAGACAGGCCGCTTCGGCGCCGACATGAAAGTGCACCTGGTCAACGACGGACCGGTGACCATCCCCCTGCAGATCAAGGCTCAGGCGTAGGGATTCGGCTGGCCCAGGCCAGCCAGGATTTCGGTCTCCCGCGCTTCCATTTCCTCGGCATCGGCTTCGCTGGTCTCGTGGTCCCACCCCTGGGCGTGCAGGGTGCCGTGCACCAACAGGTGCGCGTAGTGCTCGGCCAACGGCTTTTTGAGCTCGGCGGCTTCGCGCGCCACCACCGGCGCGCACAACACCAGGTCGGCCATCACCAGCGGTTCGGTGGCGTAGTCGAAGGTCAGCACGTTGGTGGCGTAGTCGCGCTGGCGGTAGTCGCGGTTGAGCGCCTGGCCTTCTTCTGCGTCGACGATGCGCACCGTGATTTCGGCGTCCGCGTCGAGCGCGTGGCGGATGCAGCGCGCCACCGTGTGGCGCGGCAGCGCGGCTCGGTGGGCGGCCGCGTCCAGCAGGTCGCCAAACTGCAGCGAGAGGGTGAGTGCGGGCAGGGCCATCAGCGTTTGGCCGGTTGGGCGAAGCAGTTGGACAGCAGCGTCTGTTCTTGCGCCGTGTGGTCGGCGGCCAGAAAGCTGAGCTCACCCTTCATGCCTTGCGTGTACCAGCGCAGGCTGTTCTGTTCGTCCAGCGCGATGAAGCGCACGCCGGTGGTGGCGCGGCGACCTTGGAGCATGACGGTGCGGCCGTTGTGGTGCAGGGCGGCAAACGCGTTGCCGTTGCTCAGGTTGAGGTAGACGAGCTCGATCTCGGCGCCGCCGTCGCAGCGGTAGTTCACCGACTGACTGCTGAAGACCAGCGCAGGCGTGGCCGGCGCGGCAGCGGGCGGCATGCCCTGAGCGGCGACGGCAAAAGGCAGCCACGCCAGCAGGGCCGTGACTGAGCGGGTGTTGAGTCGGGTTTGCATGGCTTCGACCTCAGACCGCCTTGCGGCGCGTGCGCTTGGCCGGCGGTGCATCTTCCACGTGCGGTGTGCGCGCGTCGTACGCATCGACGATGCGCGCCACCAGCGGATGGCGCACCACGTCGGCGCTGGACAGGCGCGTGATCGCGATGCCCTGCACGCGCTTCAAGACGCGCTCGGCGTCGATCAGGCCGCTGAGCTCGGTGCGTGGCAGGTCGATCTGGCTCACATCGCCGGTGATCACCGCCTTGGCCCCGAAGCCGATGCGGGTGAGGAACATCTTCATCTGCTCCACGGTGGTGTTTTGCGCTTCGTCCAGGATCACAAACGCGTGGTTGAGCGTGCGCCCGCGCATGAAGGCCAGCGGCGCGATCTCGATCTGCTGGCGCTCGAACGCCTTTTGCACCTTCTCGGCACCCATCAGGTCGTAGAGCGCGTCGTACAGCGGACGCAGGTACGGGTCCACCTTCTGGCCCAGGTCACCGGGCAGAAAGCCGAGTTTTTCACCAGCCTCCACGGCGGGGCGGGTGAGCACGATGCGCTGCACCGCGCTGCGCTCCAGCGCGTCCACCGCACACGCCACGGCGAGATACGTCTTGCCGGTACCGGCCGGGCCGATGCCGAAGGTGATGTCGTGCGTGGCCATGTTCTCCAGATACCGAGCCTGGTTGGGCGTGCGCCCGCGCACCTCGCCACGCCGCGTCTGCATGGCCAGGGCGCCGTCGCCCGGATCGGCCAGTGCGGTGTCGCCACTGAGCATGAGCTGCACCTGCTCGGGAGGAATGGGCTTTTTTGCCATCTCGTACATGGCCTGCAGGGTTTCCAGCGCCTGGTTCACCTTGGGCTTGGTGCCTTCGATGCGGAACTGCTCGAAACGGTGCGCCACCTTCACGTTCAAGGCCGCCTCGATGCTGCGGATGTGGGTGTCCAGGGGGCCGCAGAGGTGCCCCATGCGGACGTTGTCGGGCGGGGAGAAGGTGTGTCTGAGAATCAAGCCGATAATTCCTTGAAAGGACAGTCCAATGATAGGCAAGTTGACCGGCACGCTGCTGGAGAAAAACCCACCCCAGATCCTGCTGGACTGCCACGGCGTCGGTTACGAGGTCGATGTGCCGATGAGCACCTTCTACAACCTGCCCGGCACCGGCGAAAAAGTGGCCCTGCTCACCCATTTCGTGGTGCGCGAAGACGCCCAGATTCTCTACGGCTTCGCCACCGCACCCGAGCGTGAGGCCTTTCGCCAGCTCATCAAGATCAGCGGCGTGGGCCCGCGCACCGCGCTCTCGGTGCTCTCGGGCATGAGCGTGGGCGACCTGGCCCAGGCCGTCAGCGCACAAGACAGCGGCCGCATCATCAAGGTGCCCGGCATCGGCAAAAAGACCGCCGAGCGCTTGCTGCTCGAACTCAAGGGCAAGCTCGGTGCCGACCTCAACCTGAGTGCCGGCGGCCCGGCCCAGAGCGACGTGCAGAGCGACATACAACAGGCCCTGATGGCGCTGGGCTACAGCGACAAGGACGCCGCCGCCGCCTTGAAGCCGCTGCCTGCGGACGTGGGTGTCAGCGAAGGCATCAAGCTGGCACTCAAAGCACTGGCCAAGTAAAAGATGAGCATCCAGACCGACGACTTCGCCCCCGCGCCGCGCATGGTGTCTGCCGCGCCCGCTTCGCCCAAGGAAGAGGCGATCGAGCGCGCACTCCGCCCCAAGCTGCTCGATGAGTACGTGGGCCAGGTGAAGGTGCGCGAGCAGTTGGAGATCTTCATTGGCGCGGCGAAGAAGCGCAACGAGGCGCTGGACCATGTGCTGCTGTTCGGCCCGCCGGGTCTCGGCAAGACCACGCTCTCCCACATCATTGCGCAGGAGCTGGGTGTGAACCTGCGCCAGACCAGCGGGCCGGTGCTGGAAAAACCCAAGGACTTGGCCGCGCTGCTGACCAACCTCGAAGCCAACGACGTGCTCTTCATCGACGAGATCCACCGGCTCAGCCCGGTCGTCGAGGCGATCCTGTACCCCGCGCTGGAGGACTACCAGATCGACATCATGATCGGCGAAGGCCCGGCGGCGCGCAGCATCAAGCTCGAT
>JANPKR010000567.1:0-1940 GCA_031426175.1 Hydrogenophaga sp.
AGGTTGGTCTCGATGCCGGCCAGGCGCGTGGCGTCGAGCGCGTCTTCCATCTTCTTCAGCGCTGCGTCGCGCGTGTCGGCCGTGACGATCAGCTTGGCCAGCATGGGGTCGTACCAGGCGGGCACCTCGGTGCCGCGCTCCACCCAGCTGTCCACGCGGGCATCGGCAGGAAACACCACCTCGGTGAGCAGGCCCGCGCTGGGCTGGAAGTTTTTCGCCGGGTCTTCGGCGTACATCCGCACCTGAATCGACGCGCCTTTGGGCGAAGGTTGCAGCGTGTGCAAAGGCGGCAGGTCGCCGGCGGCGAGCTGCAGCATCCACGCCACCAGGTCCACACCACACACCTGCTCGGTCACGCCGTGTTCCACCTGCAGGCGTGTGTTCACTTCGAGGAAATAGAACGCGCCGGTGGACGCGTCGTACACAAACTCCACCGTGCCGGCTGATCGGTAGCTCACCGCCTGCGCGAGGCGCACAGCGGTGGCGTGCAGCTCTGTGCGCTGCGCATCACTCAGGCCCGGCGCGGGGGTTTCTTCAATCACTTTCTGGTTGCGCCGCTGCACCGAACAATCGCGCTCGCCCAGAGCGATCACACCGCCCACGCCGTCGCCGAACACCTGCACCTCGATGTGCCGCGCCTGCTCCACGTATTTTTCGATGAACAGGCCCGCATCCTTGAAGTTGGCTTGCGCCATGCGCCCAACCGAGTCGAAAGCGTCGGTGAGTTCGGCTGCGTTCCACACCAGCCGCATGCCGATGCCGCCTCCGCCCGCCGTGCTTTTGAGCATGACTGGAAAGCCCACGCGCGTCGCTTCACTCTGCGCTTGCTCAATGTCGCTCAAGAGGCCCGAGCCCGGCAGCAAGGGCACACCACGCTGCTCCGCCAGATCGCGGGCCGTGTGCTTGAGGCCGAAGGCTCGCATCTGCTCGGGCTCGGGGCCGATGAACGCAATACCCGCGGCTTCGCAGGCTTCAGCAAACGCCGGATTTTCCGAAAGGAAACCGTAGCCGGGGTGGATGGCTTGTGCACCGCAGTCTTTTGCAATCTGCAGGATGCGGTCCGCGCGCAGATAGCTCTCGGCCGCCGGGGCCGGGCCCAGCAGGTACGCCTCGTCGGCCTCGCGCACATGGCGGGCCTGCGCGTCGGCTTCGGAGTACACGGCCACGCTCTGCACACCCAGCGCCTTGAGCGTGCGGATGATGCGGCAGGCGATGGCACCGCGGTTGGCAATCAGGACCTTGCTGAACATGGATGGAACCTTGGATCGAAGAGGGCAGGCCGTCCTGCGAAAGGGTCACGCGGCAGCGGGTCGTCCCGCTGGGCGCATCGGTAGAGGTTCAGTCGGGGTTCCACACGAGGAGCTGAATGGGTGTGGGGTTGTAGGCATTGCAGGGGTTGTTGAGTTGCGGGCAATTGCTGATCAGCACCCAGACATCCATGTCGGCGCGCATCTCCACGTACTTGCCCGGGCCCGACACGCCGTCTTCAAAACTCAGCGCGCCGTCGACGGTGACCGGCACGTTCATGAAGAAGTTGATGTTGGGCACCAGGTCGCGTTTGCCCAGGCCCACGTCGGCGTGTTGCAGGGCAATGAGGTAGTTGTCGCGGCAGCTGTGCATGAACTTCTTCTGCAGCGCGTAGCGCACCGTGTTGCTCTCGGCCGCGCAGGCGCCGCCCAGCGTGTCGTGGCGGCCGCAGGTGTCGGCCACGATGGTGAGCATGGCGCGTCCGTCGTTGCTGCGGATCACGGAGCCGGTGGTGAGGTAGATGCCGCCCTGGCGCTGCATGGTGTTGGTGGCGCTGTAGTGCTCGGCCGGGTCGTGGCGGTTGTAGAACAGCACGTCGGCGGCCTGGTTGCCTTCGATGTCGACGATGCGCAGCGTCTGCCCGCGTTTCACTTCAAACAGGATGGGCTCGCCGGCGGGGTGTCGCTGGTCCA
>JANPKR010000568.1:0-2870 GCA_031426175.1 Hydrogenophaga sp.
TTTGCCTTGCCCGGCGGGTACCTTGTGATCACCGACGACCTGGTCAAACTGCTGGCAGATCAGCCCGATGCCCTCACTGGTGTGCTGGCACACGAACTCGGTCATGTGCACCACCGCCATGGGCTCGACCTGATGGTGCGCGCCAGTCTGATCAGCGCGCTGGTGGGCGTGGTGCTGGGAGACGCCAGCGGCTTTCTGGCCACTGTGCCCGCCACGCTGGCCACGCAGGCCTATTCGCGCGACGCCGAGCGCGACGCCGACGCTTTCGCTGCGGAACTGCTTGATCGAGGCGGTGTGTCGCCGTCGGTCATGGTGGCCTTCTTCGAGCGCATCCAGCAACAGGACCAGGCCGATCGAAAAGATGACGGCGACGGCAGCGCCGCGCTGCCGATCGCCATCTCCAGTCACCCCGACCACGCCGAGCGCATCCGCTTCTTCCGCGAGTGGCGGACCGAGCGCGCACAGCCCTGAAAGCGCCGTTGATCTATGTCGGTCAACGTACCGACGCGCGCGCATGGCCTGCCTAAGCTGTCCTCACACCACCCTTCGGTGGCTGACACAAAGGAATCACCATGAACCACTCAAACCTGCTGTTGGCCGGCGCTCTGTCGCTCGCACTCGCCGGTTGCATTTCGGCCCCCATGGGTCCCGCAGGCCCGGCCGGCGCCACAGGGGCCACGGGCTACACCGGAGACACGGGGGCCACCGGAGCCACCGGGGGTGCGGGTGCGACCGGCGCCACGGGCTATACCGGCGCTACGGGCAGCACGGGTGCCACAGGCAGCACTGGCTACACCGGTGCCACTGGCGCAACGGGCAACACCGGCCTGCCTTCGAGCGGCGGCACCGTGATCGTCGTCCCGCCGCAGCGTTGATGCCCTGCGCAGCGCGCCCTACAAAACCAGCCGCTGCGCGTACCCCGTCATCTCCAGATAGCCACGGCCCACGCGCAGGCCGTTGCTGTCAAACAGGTCCGACAAGCCCTCCCAGTAGACCGTGCCGGTGCTCTGGCGGCTGTCGAGTTCCTGCGGGTCGATCACGGCCTTGACCATGTAGAAATCGGCCGGCGTGCGGATCATCCATTCCACCGGGTACCTGGCCCGCGTGAGTGGGCTCGTCCAGACACGCTGCGGTTTGAAGTCGACCTCGCCTGGCCGGAAGCGGTAAATGTCGGTGGGGCTTTGCGCGCTGCCGGCAGCACGAAACGATCCACCGGCCCAAACCTTGCTGCTGTCTGCACGGCGCAACTGGAATGCGGTCAGGCTGTGACCGTCGAACAGGTTCATACCGATCCAGTCCCAGCCCACAGCTTCGGGGTGCAACAGCGCTTCGCTCCACTCGTGGTCGAGCCAGGCCGTGCCTGTCACCTCAAATCGCTGCTGGCCGATGCCCAGCGTGCCCTGCACCGCGAGGTGGGGTTGCGACACGTAGAAGCTCGCCTGTGACGCGTCGGGCCCTTTGCGTGAAAAGCCCTGGTCGCCCTGCAGCAGCCACGCTTGTTGCGGCTGCGCCCTGAGGTCGATGCTCAGCTGGTCGCCTCCGATGCGGGTGGTGTAACGGCCGTCCGCCCCGCGCTCCATCTGCCAGTCGCGCAGCACCACGCGGGTGTCTGCTTCGCTGGCGAACACGCCGCGCTCGGCTTGCGCTGGCGCCTGGCCGTTCCAGCGTGCGATGCGCTGGTCGTGCAGGAGCTGGCCGCTTTGCACGTCGGTGATGGCGGCATGGGCAAACAACAGATGTCTGGCGGCCAGCCGGCTTTGCAGCGCCTGCGTGCCGTCCACCCGGCTGCGAAAGAAGGTGACCTGAAAGCCGAACTCGCGGCCCTTCGGGTCTTTCGCGTGGCCCGTGAGGTACCACCATTCGGTGCGCGTGTCGTTGTGGGTGCCGTGGTCGCGGGGGAACACGAGCGGACGGGGTTGGAGGGCGTCGCCGGGGCGGTGTGGGGCTTGCGCTCGGGATGCGGGGAAGGCAAGGGCACCTGCCGATGCAATCAAGAGGGTGCGGCGGTTGGTGAGGGCTTCGACAGGCTCAGCCCGGGCGGGTGTGGGCTCGACCCGAGTCGGGGTGGACTCAGGGTGAGCGGGTGTGTTGTAGCGCATCATGTTCACCAGTCCTCCTTCACCGCACGCACCGCGTCGCGACTCGCTGCCGCCTGCCCGGCGAGCCAGGCGGTGAGCGTACCGGCCACCACCACCGCCGCGCAGAGTGCGAGCAGCCGTGCCCATGGCAGCACCAGGTCCATCGTCCAGTGAAAGCTCTGCGGGTTGACCACGTGCACCAGCACCAGGCTCACCGCCAAGCCCAGCGCCAGGCCGGCGAGTGCGCCCAACAGCGTCCACGCCAGGCCTTCGAGCGCCACCACGCCCAGGATCTGCTGCCGTGTGAGACCCAGGTGCGCCAGAAGGCCGAATTCGCGTTTGCGCGCCAGCACCTGCGCACTGAAACTCGCCGCCACGCCAAAGAGGCCGATGCCGATGGCCACCGCCTGCAGCCACACGGTGACGGCGAAGCTGCGGTCGAAGATGCGCAACGACACAGCGCGTATCTGGCCCGCCGAGGCGAACTCGATCAGGCCTCGGGCGCCCTGCTGCTCGGCCAGGGTGCTGATGCGGTCGCGCACCGCGTTTTCCTCCGCGCCAGCTTTCAGGTGCAGCGCCAGATCGTTCACGCGCACATCGCCGGTGAGGCGCACAAAGTCTTCGCGGTCCATGGCCACACTGCCGTGCTGACGCGCGTAGTCGCGCCACACGCCCGCCACAAAGAAGCGCACGCCACGCGCTTGTGGCCCGGCAAAGGCCTGAGCCAGGCCCGGCAGCCAGCCGCCGGGTTCTGCGCCATACAGATCGACCATGGCTTCGCTCACGTACACC
>JANPKR010000569.1:0-9145 GCA_031426175.1 Hydrogenophaga sp.
TGATGGGTGGACGCCCGAGGCGCTCCAGCTCTTTGTTGATGAAGCTGATGTCGAACGGTGCGTTGTGGATGATCAGCTCGGCGTCGCGCAGGTACTCCAGCAACTCGTCGGCAATGGCTGCGAACTTCGGCTTGTCGCGCAGAAACTCGTTGCTGATGCCGTGCACCTTGAGCGCGTCCTCGTGGCTGTCGCGCTCGGGGTTCACATAAAAGTGCAGGTTGTTGCCGGTGAGCTTGCGGTTGAGCAGCTCCACGCAGCCGATCTCGATGATCCGGTCGCCGTTGTCGGCGGACAGGCCGGTGGTCTCCGTGTCAAGGACGATCTGACGCATCAGTGGAGTTCCTTGGCGTGGTTGATCGAGTACTTGGGGATCTCGACCGTGACATCGGCCTGAGCCAGGATGGCCTGACACGACAGGCGCGAGTTCGGCTCCAGGCCCCAGGCGCGATCAAGCAGGTCTTCCTCGGTTTCGTCGAGTTCGTTCAGACTCTTGAAGCCCTCACGCACGATCACGTGGCAGGTCGTGCAGGCCGCGCTCATGTCGCAGGCGTGCTCGATGTTGATCTTGTTGTCGAGCAAGGCTTCGCAGATCGACGTGCCTGCGGGTGCTGAGACGCTGGCGCCCTGGGGGCAATATTCGGGGTGGGGAAGGATCTTGATGATGGGCATGGGGTTCAGACTTCTTCGAGTTTTTTACCGGACAAGGCTTGCTGGATGCCGCGGTTCATGCGTAACGCAGCGAAGGGCTCGGTGGCCTTGGCCAGGGCAGTGGTGGCGGCTTCGATCGCTTGGGCATCTTCGCCTGCGGCGGTGGCCACCAGCGCACCGATGAGGGTGTCGATCTGCGCTCGCTCGCCGGCCTCCAGCAGGTCGGCGTCGGCAGCCAGCGCGGTGCGTGTGGCGGCGATCATGCGTTCGGCGTCCACGCGGGCCTCGACGAGCGCGCGCGCTTTGATGTCTTGCTCTGCAGTGGCGAAGCTGTCTTGCAGCATGGCAGCGATTTGCTCGTCGGAGAGCCCGTAAGCGGGCTTCACGTCAACCCGCGCCTCCACGCCGCTGCCCTGCTCTTTCGCGCTCACCGACAGCAGGCCGTCAGCATCCACCGTGAAGGTCACACGGATGCGCGCGGCACCGGCCACCATGGGCGGGATGCCGCGAAGCTCGAAGCGTGCGAGGCTGCGGCAATCGGCCACGAGATCGCGTTCGCCTTGCACCACGTGCAGCGCGAGCGCGGTCTGGCCGTCCCGGTACGTGGTGAAGTCCTGCGCCAACGCTGTGGGAATGGCGCTGTTGCGCGGCACGATGCGCTCGACCAGGCCACCCATGGTCTCAATGCCAAGCGACAGCGGGATCACGTCGAGCAGCAGCAGGTCGCCATCTCGGCTGTTGCCGGCCAAGGCGTTGGCCTGGATGGCGGCACCCAGCGCCACCACCTCGTCGGGGTTGAGGTTGGTCAACGGCTCCTGACCGAAGAAGTCGCCCACGGTGCGGCGGACCACAGGCATGCGGGTGGAGCCGCCCACCATGACGACACCTTGGACCTCGTCTTTGGTGATGCCAGCGTCGCGCAGCACCTTGCGCACTGCGGTCATGGTGCGGGCCGTGAGGGCAGCGGTGCAGGCCTCGAAGTCGGCGGAGGTAACGGAGCGCTCAATGGCCTGGCCAGCCACGCTTGCGTGGAAAGTCTCGCTGGCTGTAGACGACAAAGCTTCTTTCACGCGGCGCGCCTCGGCGTGCACCGCGGCGCGCTCCGATGCGTTGAGCATTGCGGTCACGTCGGCTTGAGCGAGTACCCAAGCGCCCAGCGCCTGGTCATAGTCATCGCCACCCAGGGCCGAATCACCGCCGGTGGCCATGACCTCGAACACACCTTTGGTGAGGCGCAGGACGGAGATGTCGAAGGTACCGCCGCCCAGGTCGTAAATGGCGTAGACGCCCTCGGAGCCGTTGTCCAGGCCGTAGGCAATGGCCGCGGCCGTGGGTTCGTTGATCAGGCGCAGCACATTGATGCCGGCGAGCTGCGCCGCGTCCTTGGTGGCCTGGCGCTGTGCGTCGTCGAAGTAGGCGGGCACGGTGATCACGGCACCATACAGTTCGTCATCGAAGCTGTCTTCGGCGCGAAATCGCAGCGTGGCCAGGATCTCGGCGCTCACCTCCATCGGTGTCTTGCGGCCTGACACGGTCTCGACCACAGCCATGCCGTCCTGTTCGATCACGTTGTAGGAGAGCTTGTCCACATCGACGACCTGGGCGCGACTGCGGCCCATGAGGCGCTTGACCGAACTCACCGTGTTGGCGGGGTCCTGCACCTGGGCGGCCAGAGCGTCAAAGCCGATCTGCCGACCCGACCCACCCTGAGCCGGATCCAGGTAGCGCACCACACTGGGCAGGATGACGCGACCGTCGGCGGCCGGCAGGCATTCGGAGATGCCGTGGCGCACAGCGGCCACCAGCGAATGCGTGGTGCCCAGGTCGATGCCAACCGCGACGCGGCGCTGGTGGGGGTCGAGGGACTGGCCGGGTTCGGAAATCTGCAGGAGCGCCATGGGGTCACGATCGGTTCAAACAACAACCGCCTATTGTCCCAGCAGATCGATGCGGCTTTCCACATCGCGCGCAAAGCGCTCAACGAACATAAGGGCTCTGACCTGCTGGGCCAGCGCGGGCCAGTCGCGCGAGTCGTCTGCGGTGGTCTGCAGGCCCTGCAACATGGTGCGACGTGCCTGGGCCACGTCGTCCGCCATGCGCTCCAGATCATCCGGGCCGCTGGCCTCCTCAAGATCTTCGCGCCACTGCATCTGCTGCATCAAAAAAGCGGCCGGCATGGCGGTGTTGTTCTCGGCCTGGATCGGCGCGCCGTTGAGTTCACACAGGTAGGCTGCGCGCTTGAGCGGGTCCTTCAGGCGCTGGTAGGCCTCGTTGATGCGCACCGACCACTGCATGGCCTGGCGCTGGGCATGAGCATCAGCCGTGGCAAAACGGTCGGGGTGGGCTTCACGCTGCAGGTCTTTCCAGCGCGCGTCCAGGTCAACGCGGTCCACGGCAAAGCCGGGGGCGATGCCGAATATCTCGAAGTCGTTGGAATGCAGGTTCAAATTCATAAAACAAAAGCCGCCGGCGCTGTGACGCGCGGGCGGCTTGAATGGAGCCACTGGAACATCAGACCCGGAAGCTCTCACCGCAACCGCAACGGTCGCGTTCGTTCGGGTTGTTGAAGCGGAAGCCCTCGTTGAGGCCTTCGCGCACAAAGTCGAGCTGTGTGCCGTCGATGTAGGCCAGACTCTTGGGGTCGACCAGCACCTTCACGCCGTTGTCCTCGAACACCACGTCTTCCGGCGCAATCTCGTCGGCGTACTCCAGCTTGTAGGCCATGCCGGAGCAGCCCGTGGTCTTCACGCCCAGGCGCACGCCCACGCCCTTGCCACGTTTGGCGATGTAGCGAGTGACGTGCCGCGCAGCGGCTTCGGAAATGGAAATGGACATGGCGCCTGTGCAGCTCAGTGGCTGTGCTTCTTGCGGTAATCGTCCACCGCGGCCTTGATCGCGTCTTCAGCCAGGATGGAGCAATGGATCTTGACCGGCGGCAAAGCCAGTTCTTCAGCGATCTGGCTGTTCTTCAGCGCAGCCGCTTCGTCCAGCGTCTTGCCTTTGACCCATTCGGTCACGAGCGAGCTGGAAGCAATCGCCGAGCCGCAGCCGTAGGTCTTGAAGCGCGCGTCTTCGATCACGCCCGTGGTCGGGTTGACCTTGATCTGCAGTTTCATCACGTCGCCGCAGGCGGGCGCGCCCACCATGCCGGTGCCCACGCTGTCGTCGCCCTTTTCGAACGAGCCCACATTGCGGGGGTTTTCATAGTGGTCAACCACTTTTTCTGAATAAGCCATGGTCTTTCTCCTTCTGTGTGCTGCCCACTGGATGGTGGACAGGTCGATGCCGTCTTTGAACATTTCCCACAAGGGCGAGAGTTCGCGGAGCTTGGCAACATTTTCCTTGATCGTCGCAATCGCGTAGTCGATCTCTTCTTCGGTCGTCCAGCGGCCGATGGTCATGCGCAGGCTGCTGTGCGCAAGCTCATCGCTGCGGCCCAAGGCGCGCAACACATAGCTGGGCTCCAGGCTGGCCGAGGTGCAGGCTGAGCCCGACGACACTGCCAGGCCCTTGATGCCCATGATCAGTGATTCGCCTTCAACGTAGTTGAAGCTCATGTTGAGGTTGTGCGGCACACGCTTCGTTTCGTGCCCGTTGATGAAGACTTCTTCCACATCTTTCAGGCCTGCGAGCATGCGCTCGTGAAGGGCCCTGATGCGCGAGTTCTCTTCATGCATCTCGGCTTTGGCAATGCGGTAGGCCTCGCCCATGCCAACGCATTGGTGCGTTGGCAGCGTGCCCGACCGCATGCCGCGCTCGTGCCCGCCACCGTGCATCTGCGCTTCGATGCGGATGCGCGGCTTGCGACGCACATACAGGGCGCCAATGCCCTTGGGGCCATAGGTTTTGTGCGAGGTAAGGCTCATCAGATCGACCGGCAAGGTCTGCAGATCGATGTCCACACGGCCAGTGGCTTGCGCCGCGTCCACGTGGAAAATCACACCCTTCTCGCGACAGATCGCGCCGATGGCCGCGATGTCCTGAATCACACCGATCTCGTTGTTCACGAACATGACCGAGGCAATGATGGTGTCGGGGCGGATGGCTGCTCTGAAAGCTTCGAGGTCGAGCAAACCATCGGCTTGCACGTCCATGTACGTCACCTCGAATCCCTGGCGCTCCAGTTCACGGCAGGTGTCGAGCACTGCCTTGTGTTCTGTCTTCACCGTGATCAGGTGTTTGCCCTTGGTCTTGTAGAAATGAGCCGCGCCCTTGAGCGCGAGGTTGTTGGACTCGGTAGCACCGCTGGTCCACACGATTTCACGCGGGTCGGCACCAATCAGGGCAGCCACTTGTTCACGAGCCGTTTCCACGGCTTTCTCGGCTTCCCAGCCCCATGCGTGGCTGCGCGACGCCGGATTGCCGAAGTGCTCGCGCAACCAGGGAATCATGGCGTCCACAACCCGCGGGTCGCAGGGGTTGGTGGCGCTGTAGTCCATGTAAATGGGAAAGTGGGGAGTGCTCATGGCTGGCGGCCTCGGGGCTGGCTGTATGAATCGAAAAACGGATGGCGAAAATGCCTGGCGAAGCCCGGAGCACGGCTCCGGGCCCTCACGGTCATTTGGAGAACGCAACTCCACCCAGTGCAAACACCGAGTTGGGCGCGTTCACGCGAATGGGCTTGACCACCGGGGCGCTGGAAATGGCACGCTTGATCATGGGCGCGTTTTCTACAACCACGCCCTTGGCGAGCTGTTCGTCCACCAGAGACTGAAGCGAAACCGAGTCCAGGAAGTCCACCATCTTGGTGTTGAGCGCCGCCCACAGTTCATGGGTCATGCAGCGGTGGCCTTCGCCCAGGCAGTTTTCTTTACCACCGCATTGAGTGGCGTCGATCGGCTCGTCGACCGACACGATGATGTCGGCCACGGTGATCTCGGATGCCTTGCGGCCCAAGGTATAACCACCGCCCGGCCCGCGCGTCGATTCGACGAGTTCGTGACGTCGCAGTTTGCCGAACAGCTGTTCGAGGTAAGACAACGAAATCTGCTGGCGCTGGCTGATGGCCGCGAGCGTGACGGGTCCGTTGTTCTGGCGCAGGGCCAGGTCAATCATCGCTGTGACCGCAAAGCGGCCTTTGGTCGTGAGGCGCATTTTTCAAGCTCCTTGAATGTTGGCTTGACTGTCGTTGACTGGCTCATCGGACAGAACCCGCTGAACCCCTTCTCCGCCCACCCTGACCACTTTGGGTCGCTTCATCAAAGGCTTTCCCGACTGTTTTCGTCGAGTATAGCTTAAAAGCCTAGTGATTTGCTCAGCATCTTAAACCAGAAACGTCGTTTGTCCATGACAAATCGACCAAATGACTCAAAAGACCAAAAAATTACCAACCGGTCTCACTTCGTGAAATAGGCACACGGTGTGACCCGATTGCATCGGGTTTGTTCAGTCATCAAGGGAAATCGAGGCACAAGGAGGCGCTCACGGCCGGGTGCACGGCCAGGCAAGCAATCGCAGCGCCCCGTGCTCAGGCAACGTTGTCCATGCCAGATGCACCAAATACCGAAGCCTTCAGGCGGCCCAACTGGTCACGCACACTGGCCGCCTTCTCGAATTCAAGGTTGCGCGCGTGCTCCAACATGAGCTTTTCCAACCGCTTGATCTCGCGCGCCACGTCCTTCTCGCTCATCTCGTCGATGCTCGCTCGATGAGCGCTCTCGGCAGCCAGCCGGTCGGCTTCCTTGCCCGCTTTCTCGCTGTACACACCGTCGATCAGGTCCTTGATGCGCTTGTTGATGCTGCGCGGCTCGATGCCCATGGCCAGGTTGTGCGCCACTTGTTTGGTGCGGCGCCGGTTGGTCTCGTCCATCGCCTTTTTCATCGACTCGGTGATGCGATCGGCATAGAGAATGGCGCGGCCGTTGAGGTTGCGTGCGGCGCGGCCGATGGTCTGGATCAGGCTGCGTTCGGAGCGCAGGAAACCCTCCTTGTCGGCATCCAGAATGGCCACCAGCGAAACCTCGGGAATGTCCAGGCCCTCGCGCAGCAGGTTGATGCCGACCAGCACGTCAAAGGCGCCCAGGCGCAAGTCGCGCAGGATCTCCACCCGCTCCACCGTGTCCACGTCGCTGTGCAGGTAGCGCACCTTCACGCCGTTTTCGGTCAGGTAGTCGGTGAGCTGCTCGGCCATGCGTTTGGTCAGCGTGGTGATCAGCACGCGCTCGTTTTTCTCCACGCGGATGCGGATTTCCTGCAGCACGTCGTCCACCTGGTGGGTGGCAGGGCGCACTTCCAGCTCAGGGTCGACCAGCCCTGTGGGACGCACCAGTTGTTCGACCACCTGGCCAGCGTGCGTCTTTTCGTAGTCGGCCGGCGTGGCCGAAACAAACACCACCTGGCGCATGCGCTGCTCGAACTCGTCGAACTTCAAAGGCCGGTTGTCGAGCGCACTGGGCAGACGAAAGCCGTACTCCACCAGCGTGGTCTTGCGAGCGCGGTCGCCGTTGTACATGCCGCCGAACTGGCCGATGAGCACGTGGCTCTCGTCCAGAAACATCATCGCGTCCTTGGGCAGGTAGTCGGTCAGTGTGGAAGGTGGCTCGCCCGGCAAGCTGCCCGAGAGATGGCGCGAGTAGTTCTCGATGCCCTTGCAGTGGCCGACCTCGCTGAGCATTTCCAGATCAAAGCGCGTGCGCTGCTCCAGCCGCTGCGCCTCCACCAGCTTGCCCATGCCCACCAGCTCCTTCAGGCGGTCGGACAGCTCCAGCTTGATGGCTTCAACCGCACTGAGCACCTGCTCACGCGGCGTCACGTAGTGGCTGCTGGGGTAGACCGTGAAACGTGGAATCTTCTGGCGGACCTTGCCGGTGAGCGGGTCGAACAGTTGCAAGGTCTCTACCTCGTCGTCGAACAGCTCGATGCGGATCGCCATCTCGGAATGTTCGGCCGGAAACACATCAATGGTGTCGCCGCGCACGCGGAACTTGCCGCGGCTGAAATCCTGCTCATTGCGCGCGTATTGCATGCGCACCAGCTGCGCAATCAGGTCGCGCTGACCCACCTTGTCGCCCACGCGCAGCGTCATCACCAGCTGGTGGTAGCTCTCGGGCTTGCCGATGCCGTAGATGGCCGACACGGTGGCGACGATGATCACGTCGCGCCGCTCCAGGATGCTTTTGGTGCAGCTCAGGCGCATCTGCTCGATGTGCTCGTTGATCGCGCTGTCCTTTTCGATGAACAGGTCGCGCTGCGGCACGTAGGCCTCGGGCTGGTAGTAGTCGTAGTAGCTGACGAAGTACTCGACCGCGTTCTTGGGGAAAAACTCGCGGAACTCGCTGTAGAGCTGCGCGGCCAGCGTTTTGTTGGGCGCGAACACGATGGCCGGGCGGCCGAGCCGCGCGATCACATTGGCCATGGTGAAGGTTTTGCCCGAGCCGGTGACGCCCAGCAGGGTCTGGAACACCTCGCCGTCGTTCACACCTTCCACCAGCTGGCGGATCGCCTCGGGCTGGTCGCCCGCAGGCGGGTAGGGCAAAAACAGCTCGAACGGCGAACCGGGAAATCGAACGAACTCACCCTCGGCGGGTGGCCCGTTGTCCACCTCAAGCAGCGGGGTCTTGGGCGTCGGGGGCAGTGTGATCGGGAGCATCGGCAGATTGTGCCGGATGGTCCTCTTTGGCGCTGGCGCCGGGCGGGCGGGCCTGGCGAACACCGGGCTTGGCCAGGATCTCCACATAGGCCTCGGTCGCGCCGTCTCTGGCCACCGTGTCCAGACTGCCCATCAGGGCAGAGAGGTGCACCACCTCGGCCGTGTCTTTCGTCGCGCCACAGCGGCAGTCGAAGTCCAGAAAATCAACACCTTCGGGCAGGTCGCGGCGGCGCTCGCGTTTGAGGTATTTGCGGATCTCGTGCTTCACGGCTTCGAGCACGCGGTCGCGGTGGCGGCCCTCTTGGTTCAGCTGAAAGGTTTTTCTCATGGCGATCGGACGCTTGGGCGGCGTGAAGTCAGGGAACAAGTCCGGGAATGAAGGGCGCGATTATGCGCGCCGGGGTATCCTGAGCTGCACATGACACCCCGTGAAGAACACCCCACGCCCAGCAAAGACGAGATCGCCCTGCTCGAGCCTTTCGACCGACTGGGTCTGGACCGCATCGTCCTGGTGAACACCGCCCGGCAGGCACGCGAAGCCTGCGCCGAGTTGATTGACCACGCGGTCTGGGGCTTCGACACCGAGTCCAAGCCCACCTTCTTCAAAGACCAGCTCTCCGACGGGCCTCACATTGTGCAGCTCGCCACCTTGGAGCGGGCCTGGGTCTTCCAGTTGCACGATCCAGACTGCACAGCCCAAGTAGGCGCCTTGCTTGCCGACGGCAGGTACACCAAAGCCGGTTTTGGCTTGGGCGACGACACCAAACGCATTGTCTCCAAACTTGCTGTTGAGCCAGCCGGCGTGCTGGAGCTCAACACTGTGTTCCGTGAACGCGGCTACCGCAAGGACATGGGTGTGAAGGGCGCGGTGGCGGTGCTGTTCAACCGGCGCTTCCTCAAATCGAAGAA
>JANPKR010000570.1:0-5013 GCA_031426175.1 Hydrogenophaga sp.
CGCGGTGGTGGGCCTGTACCCGGCCAACAGCGTCAACGACGACGACATCGAGCTCTACACCGACGAGAGCCGCCGCGAGGTGGCGCTCACCTGGCACGGCTTGCGCCAGCAGACCGAGCGCTTCGAGGTGGACGGCGTGATGCGCCCCAGCCGGTGCCTCGCCGACTTCGTGGCACCCAAGGGCGTGGCCGACGACTACGTGGGCGTGTTCGCCGTCACCGCTGGCCTGGGTGTGGAGAAAAAAGAGAAGCTTTTCATCGACGACCACGACGACTACGCCGCCATCATGCTCAAGGCCCTGGCCGACCGCCTGGCCGAAGGCCTGGCCGAGTGTCTGCACCACCGCGTGCGCACCGACCTCTGGGGCTACGCGGAGGGTGAAACGCTGAGCGTTGAGGACCTGATCAAGGAAAAGTACCAGGGCATCCGCCCGGCGCCGGGCTACCCCGCCTGCCCGGACCACTCGGTCAAGCGCCCGATGTTCGACCTGCTGCGGTGCGAAGACATCGGCATGGGCCTGACCGAAAGCCTGGCCATGACGCCGGCGGCCAGCGTGAGCGGCTTCTACCTGAGCCACCCTGAAAGCGCCTACTTCAACGTCGGCAAGATCGGCGACGACCAGGTGACCGATCTGGCGCAGCGCAGCGCGGTGGCCGAGAAAGAGCTGCAGCGCTGGCTGGCGCCAAATCTTTAAGCCTGTTTCAACGCCGTCCGGAACCGAAGGCTGCCCTGCGGGTCGACTTTCGGCGTACTTTCTTTTTTATTCCAAAGACTTCACAACATGAACGCCATCAACAACCTCTTCAACCAACCCCGCTTCGGCGTGATCCTGCTGCGCTGGACGCTCGCCATCCTCATGATCTTTCACGGCTGGGCCAAGGTGACGGGTGGCGTGAGCGGCATCGAAGGCATGCTGGTGGCCAAGGGCCTGCCGGGCTTCATCGCGTACGGCGTCTACATCGGCGAATTGATCGCTCCGCTGTTCCTGCTCGCCGGCGTGTGGGTGGTACCGGCGGCACTGGTGATCGCGATCAACATGGCGTTTGCGGTGGGCCTGGCCCACATGACCCATTTCATGGACATCACGGCCACCGGTGGCTGGCGCCTGGAGCTGCAGGCGTTCTTTTTCATGACCGCGCTCGTGGTGGCGTTCACGAACAAGCTGGGCCCCAACAAGGGCTGATGCGGCTCAAGCTTCGCCGGGGCTCAGCCTGTCCCGCTTGAAGCAGCGCCATCCAGGGACACCGCGGGTCCGGCTCCGCCGGCCCCAGGTGTCGTCCCCCTCCAAGCCGAAGGCGCCAGAGAGGGGGAAGCCGCGCAGCGGCGCAGGGGGTGGTTCCGCTTCAGACGTTCATGATGGAAACCGACCGCGCGTTCAGGTACGCATCCATCGCCTCCGGCCCGCCCTCGGTCCCGTAACCCGAGTCCTTGATGCCGCCGAACGGCATTTCGGCCGAGGGCATGGCGGGCATGTTCACCCAGAGCATGCCCACCTCCACACGGCGCGCCAGCAAGTCCGCGTTTTTCAGCGAGCGGGTGAACGCATAGCCGGCCAGGCCGAACGGCAGGCGGTTGGCCTCGGCAATCGCTTCGTCCAGTGTCTTGAAACTGCGCACGGCGGCCATGGGGCCGAAGGGCTCGTCGTTGAACACGCGGGCGTCCAGCGGCACGTCGGTGAGGATGGTGGGTTGCCAGAAGTTGCCCGCCTCGCCGATGCGCTCGCCGCCAGTGGCCAGCGTGGCGCCGCGCTCCACTGCGTCTTTGGTGAATTCGGCCATGGCCGTCACACGGCGCGGGTTGGCCAGCGGGCCCATCTGTGTGCCTTCGGCCGTGCCGTCGCCCACCGCCAGGCCCGCAGCGTGTTTCACGAGCGCGGCTGAAAATTCTTTCGCAATGCTCTCGTGCACCAGGAAACGCGTGGGCGAGATGCAGACCTGACCGGCGTTGCGGAACTTGGCGCCGCCCGCGGTCTTCACGGCCAGCGCCACGTCGGCGTCTTCACACACGATCACCGGCGCATGCCCGCCCAGCTCCATGGTCACGCGCTTCATGTGCTGGCCGGCCATGGCCGCGAGCTGCTTGCCCACGGGCGTGGAGCCGGTGAAGGTGATCTTGCGGATGACGGGGTGGGCGATCAGGTAGCTGGAGATCTCCGACGGCGTGCCGTAGACCAGACCGAGCACGCCGGGCGGCAGGCCGGCATCGGCGAAGGCGCGCACCAGCTCGGCCGGTGCGGCCGGCGTTTCTTCGGGCGCCTTCACGATCATGGAGCAGCCGGTGGCCAGCGCCGCAGCCAGCTTGCGCACAACCTGGTTGATGGGGAAGTTCCACGGTGTGAACGCGGCCACCGGGCCGACCGGGTCTTTGAGCACCATTTGCCGCATGGCAAGGTTGCCACGCGAGGGCACGATGCGGCCGTAGACGCGCAGGCCTTCGTCGGCAAACCATTCGATGATGTCGGCCGCGGCCATGGCCTCGCCCTTGGCCTCGGCCAGCGGCTTGCCCTGTTCCTGCGTGAGCAGCGCGGCAATGGCGCCGGCGCGTTCGCGCATCAGCGCAGCGGCAGCGCGCATGACCTTGGCGCGCTCGATGGGGGGCCTGTCGCGCCAGACTTCAAAGCCTTTTTGGGCGGCGTCCAGCGCCAGGTCCAGGTCGGCCTGGCGGGCGTGCGCCACACGGCCGATCTCCTGACCGGTGGCCGGGTTGAACACGGCCAGCGTCTCGCCAGCGGCGGCGTCGCGCCACTGGCCGTGGATGAACAGTTGGGTGTGGGGGTAGCTCATGGTGTCTCCTGCTGTGAAATCGGGCGAAAGGGCGCAGACCTTACCAGTTGCATCGCGCAACGACCGGACAAGGGCATCTTGCGCACGGCGGCGCCCGCTTCAAGCGCCGCTGTTCAGCACCCGGCGGTACTGCACCGCTTCGGCAATGTGCGTCACGCCCATCGCATCGCTGGCGGCGAGGTCGGCGATGGTGCGCGCCACCCGCAGCGCGCGGTGGGTGGCGCGGGCGCTCCAGCCCAGGCGGGCGGCGGCGGTGTGGAGGAACTTGAGAGCAGCCGCGTCGGCCTGGGCGTGTTCGTCCAGGGCCCGACCTGCGAGGGCCTGGTTGGACGAACCCTGCCGGGCCTGTGCCCGGCTGCGCGCGTTGACGACCCGTTCGCGCACGCTGGCACTCGATTCGCCCGGCTGGTGGGTGAGCAGGCTTTCCGGCGGCAGCGCCGGCACCTCCACATGCAGGTCGATGCGGTCCAGCAGCGGGCCGCTCAGCTTGCCTTGGTAGCGCAGCACCTGGTCGGGCGTGCAGCGGCAGGCCCGGGTGGGGTGGCCCAGAAAGCCGCAAGGGCAGGGATTCATGGCGGCGACCAGCTGAAAGCGCGCGGGGAACTCGGTCTGCATGGCCGCGCGCGAGATGCGGATGTGCCCGCTTTCCAGCGGTTCGCGCAGGGCTTCGAGCGCGGCGCGGGGGAATTCAGGCAGTTCGTCCAAAAACAGCACGCCGTGGTGCGCGAGCGAAATCTCGCCGGGCCTTGGTGGCGAACCACCGCCCACCAAGGCCACCGCGCTGGCGCTGTGGTGCGGGGCACAGGTGGGGCGCTGGCCCCAGCGCGCCAGATCGAACCGCCCGGCCAGCGAAGCGACCGCTGCCGACTCCAGCGCTTCCAGCGTGCTCATGGGCGGCAACAAGCCCGCGAAGCGGTGGGCCAACATGGACTTCCCCGCGCCGGGTGGACCCGACATCAAGATGCTGTGGCCACCCGCGGCCGCGATTTCCAGTGCGCGACGCGCAGCGCTTTGACCCTTCACGTCGGCGAGATCGGTGCACGCAGGGGCTTCGCTGCGGGCGTGTTCGGTGAGTCGCGCCCAGCCAACGTCGTCGGGCGGCTCGGCCGTGGTTGCGCTCTCGGGCAGGAAGCGGGCGATCACATCGAGCAGGTGGCGTGCGCGGTACACCCGGGCCTGCGGCACCAGCGCTGCCTCTTCAGCGCTACCCGGTGGCAGCACGAGCCGCGCGTTGGTGGCCTCGAGACCGGCGTCGCGGTGCAGCGCCAGGCTCATCGCGAGCGCGCCGCGCACCGGGCGCAGTTCACCCCCCAGGGAGAGCTCACCGGCAAATTCCCAGTCGGTCAGTCGCGCCGCACTGATCTGGCCGCTGGCCGCCAGGATGCCCAGCGCAATCGGCAGGTCGAAGCGGCCGGAGTCCTTGGGCAGGTCGGCCGGCGCCAGGTTGACCGTGATGCGTTTGTTGGACGGGAACTCCAGCCCTGCGTTGGCAATGGCGGAGCGCACCCGCTCGCGCGCTTCCTTCACTTCTGTGTCGGCCAGGCCCACCAGGGTGAAGCTGGGCAGGCCGTTGGCCAGATGAACCTCCACCTGCACCGGTCTGGCGTCCAGGCCGAGCAGCGCGCGGCTGCGCACCAATGAAAGACCCATGGCGATTCACTCCCTGTTTCGGTGCGTCATGTCCGCCTTTTCAAGGGCACGCACGGTTTTGTGGAAAGGCACTTGTTTGGTGCGCACCCTCGGGGTGCGGTGCCGTTGTGAGGGCCATGCACCTCGCCAAGCTGCCTTGCAAGCCCGCAGATGCATGCGATTTCCCGCGCCGACGACTGTAGAGAGCCTGAACGCATGCAACCCCAGGGGGTAGGGAATGCTTGGGTTGGCATATTCCCTGCTAGGTCTTGTAAGCGATTGATTCGAAGCGTGGTTCGCCATGTCCCAGTCAGCTCAACGCGATTGGTTTGCTTGCGGGCAAGCCGAAATCGTTTCCACCTCGGTGTCGGCCATCCGGCCCCATCACCCTCCTGTTCAAGAAGAGGAATAGCAGCATGAAAATGGTTTCAGCCATCATCAAGCCGTTCAAACTGGATGAAGTGCGTGAAGCACTCTCCGGCATGGGCGTGCAAGGCATCACCGTGACCGAAGTCAAGGGCTTCGGCCGCCAGAAGGGCCACACCGAGCTGTACCGCGGCGCGGAATACGTGGTCGACTTCCTGCCCAAGGTCAAGATCGA
>JANPKR010000571.1:0-1584 GCA_031426175.1 Hydrogenophaga sp.
CGCGGGGTTGTACTTGGTGGTCACCAGCCGGTGGCGCGGGTCCAAGGGCGTTGCCACCGGTGCGCCCAGGTACACGTCGCCCAGGCCCAGCACGAGGTAGCGCGCGTCAAACACGATCTTGAACACGTCTTCGATGCTGTCCAGGCCATTGATGCGGCGGATGAACTCGATGTTGCTCGGGCACCAGGGCGCATCGGGCCGCACCGACTGCATGTATTTTTCGATGGCCAGTTTGGTCTGCGGATCGTCCCAGCTCAGCGGCAGCACCACCGTGCGCGAAGGCACCACCATCTCGTCCACCGGGGGCAGTGCGTCGTCCACCGCGCGGATGATCTGCAGCAATTCGCTGCGCGGCAGCAGGGCTGGGTCAAAGTGCACCTGCAACGAGCGGATGCCCGGGGTGAGGTCGATCACACCCTTCAACTGGTTCTGCTTCAGGCCGTGCAGCAGCGCCTGCACACGCATGCGCAGTTCCAGGTCCAGCGTGAGCGGGCCGAACTCGATGAGCACATAGCGGTCACCGGCCTGGCGGATCACGCGGCGCGGGCGGTCGCCTCCTGCTGCACGGTCGTCGAGGATGGGGCTCGCTGGCGAGCCGGCCTGCCGGTGAAAGCGCACCGTGTCACCCGGCCGCAGTTGCCCCAGTTTCCACAGTTCGTCGTGCAGCACCACGGCCGGGCACACAAAGCCGCCGAGGCTGGGGCCGTCGGGTCCGAGGATCACCGGCATGTCGCCGGTGAAGTCGATCGCGCCGATGGCGTAGGCGTTGTCGTGGATGTTCGACGGGTGCAGACCCGCCTCGCCACCGTCGGTGCGCGCCCATTGCGGCTTGGGGCCGATGAGGCGCACGCCGGTGCGGCTGCTGTTGTGGTGGATCTTCCAGTCGGTGCCGAAGAACATCGTGATGTCGTCGGGCGTGAAGAAGTCGGGGGCGCCGTGCGGGCCGTAGAGGACGTTGATGTCCCAGTGGTGGTTGTAGGCGGGGGCTTCGACAGGCTCAGCCCGAACGGAGATGGGCTCAGCCCGAACGGTCGATAAATGCAGCACATCCCCCGTGCGCAAATGCCGCCCCGCGTGTCCACCAAACTGGCCCAACGTGAAGGTGCTGCGGCTGCCGAGGTACAGCGGCACGTCGAGCCCGCCAGCCACAGCGAGCGCCAGGCGCACGCCGGTCTCGCAGCGGCCCACAGCCAGCGTGCCGCCTGCGGGCACGTCGATGGCCTGCCACATCGGCACCGGCTCGCCATTCAGCGCGAGCTTGGCGGGCGCGCCGGTCACGGCCACCACCGTCGCGGTGTTGAAGCGCAGCGTGGGCCCGGCCAGGGTGATCTCGAGAGCGGCGGCGTCGGGTGTGTTGCCCACCAGCGCATTGGCTGCGCGGTGCGCGCGCATGTCCATGGGGCCGCTGGGTGGCACGCCCACGTCCCAGTAACCTTGGCGGCCCGGCCAGTCCTGCACCGAGGTCTGCACGCCGGGCTCCAGCACGTCGATGGTGGCGGGCTGGTAAGCGAAGGTGGAAAGGAAACGCGTGACCTGCCGTCCCTCGCGAAACACCGGGTCGCGCACCACCTGGCGCAGGTAGCC
>JANPKR010000572.1:0-4113 GCA_031426175.1 Hydrogenophaga sp.
GAGGTGTGCCGCGAGAGGGTCCATGTCGCGCCCGGTGCGGGCCAGCCCGTGCCAAGCCACCACCACCGGCCCGTCAGCGGATTCGGGTTGCCAGTCCATGAAGTGGATCTCGCGGCCTTCGCACACGAGGTAACGCGAGCGGGGCACCACGGCGGACTGCGGATTCATTTCAACCCCTTGAGGCGGCCGAGCACTGCGCGTTCCCGCAACTTGCCCACCACGCCGGTGGGAAAGTAATAGACCGACAGCACGAACAGCACACCCAGCCAGAGCAACCAGCGGTCGGGTGTGAGCAGTGCGGGCAGCAGCGGAATGCCTTCGGTGGCGGTGCCGGCCACGCGCAGCAGGTCTTGCAGGTAACTCTGCGCCAGCACAAAGATCACGCTGCCAATGAGCGCGCCGTAGAGCGTGCCCATGCCGCCAATGACGACGATGAGCAGGATGTCCAGCATGATCTCGAACGACAGCGATGTGTCGGGCCCCTGATAACGCAGCCAGATCGCGAGCAGGCAGCCGGCGAGCGTGGCAAACGAGGCCGACAGCACGTTGGACAGCGTGCGGTAAACGACGGTGCGGTAACCGAGCGCCTCGGCGCGAAAGTCGTTCTCGCGAATGGCCTGCAGCACGCGCCCGAAGGGCGAATTCACGATGCGCAGGATGGTGAGAAAGATCGCGGTGACCGCCACGAAGATCAGGTAGTAGGTGATCAGGCGCCCATTGAGATCCACCTCGCCCAGCGGTGTCACCAGCGGGGCCTCGCGCAGCATGAAGCCGGGCGACAACAGCTCGGGCACGCGGAAACTCAGACCGTCTTCGCCGCCGGTGAAGTCCGACAGCTGAGAGGCCAGCGTGAGGAAGGCCGAGGCCACGGCCAGCGTGATCATGGCAAAGAAGATCGCCTTCACCCGCAGCGAGAACAGACCGATCAGCAGCGACAGCAGCAGCGAGATGAGCAGTGCACAGAACACGCCCACGGCCAGCGCGCCCCAGCTCGCCTGCTCCGCCGAATTCAATGAAATCGCCACGCCGTACGCGCCGATGCCGAAGAACATGGTGTGGGCAAAACTCACGATGCCGGTGTAACCCAGCAGCAAATCAAACCTGGCGACCAGCGCCACGAAGATCAGCACCTTGGCCGCCACATTGAGCGCCTTCACGCCGGGGAACAGAAAGGGCGCGAACAAGAGGCCGAGGAACAGGATCACCAGCAAGGCCGTGAGCCAGCGGCTGCGCGGCAGGTCGTTGGAGAGGAGTCGGGACAGCATGTTCGGCTCCTTACCGGTTGGTCACGGGATAGACGCCTTGCGGCCGCCACAGCAGGATGGCCACCATCAGCGCGATGTTCGAAAACAGCGCGACCTTCGGGGCCAGGAAGCCGGTGTAGTTGGCCATCAGACCGACCAGCAGCGCGCCGATGAGCGCACCCGTGGTGGAGCCCAGGCCGCCAATGATGATGACGATGAAGATCAACACATTGACCTGCGCGCCCATCTGCGGGAGCACGGTCTGCTGGTACAGCCCCCACATCACGCCACCCAGGCCGGCCAGCGCGCTGCCCACCACGAACACACCAATGAACAACTGGCGGATACGGTAGCCGAGCGACTCGACCATTTCGCGGTCCTGCACGCCAGCGCGCACCAGCAGACCGACCTTGGTGCGGTTGAGCGTCCACACCATGGCGGCGAACACCGCAGCCCCCACCAGCACCGCGAGCAGCCGGTACTTCTCGACCGCCGCGTCGCCCAGGATGAAGGAGCCTCTCAGGCTCTCGGGCAGCGGCAGCGCGATCTGCTCAGGCCCCCAGATGACCTTGATCATCTCCTCGCCAATGATCATGCCGCCCATGGTGATGAGGATCTGCTTCAGGTGCATGCCGTACACCGGGCGAATGATCAGCCGCTCGAACACCCAGCCCAGCGCTCCGGCCACCGCCATGGCCACCAGCATGGCCGGCAACAAGGCCACGAGGTTGAGCCAGAGGCTGTCGGCCTGGGTGTAGCTGCTCATGCTGGCCAGCACCGTGGTGGCCACGAAAGCGCCAAGCGCGATGAACACGCCGTGGCCGAAGTTGAGCACGTCCATGAGGCCGAACACCAGCGTGAGGCCCGAGGCGATGATGAAGATGATCATGCCCATGGCCAGGCCCGCGACGGTGAGCGTGACCCAGGTGGAACCGCTGCCCACGGCGGGCAGTGCGATCAGTGCCAGTGCGGGCGCCAGCGCGAGCGGCTTCCAGTCGAAGTCTGCGTTGAGTTTCATTGGTGTGCTCCGAGAGACAGGCCCAGCAACCGGGATTGCATGCCTTCATCGGCAGCCAGTTCCGCCATGGACCCGCTGTGCACCACACGGCCATCGTCCATGACGGCCACGGTGTCGCCGAGCTGGCGCGCGAAATTGAAGTTCTGCTCCACCAGCAGGATCGTGGTCTGGGCCGCCTTGAGTTCGCGGAAGGCCGCGATCATGTTCTGGATGATGGCGGGCGCCAGGCCCTTGCTGGGCTCGTCGATCAGCAGCAGCTTGCGCGGCTCGACGATGGCGCGCGAGACCGCGAGCATTTGCTTCTGGCCGCCGCTGAGTTTGCCGGCCGGGTGCAGCCAGAACTTCTTGATGGCGGGGAACAGGCCGAAGATCCATTCGAGCCGCACGGTGTCGACGTCGTCGAGCGTGCGCGCGCCGCGCGCGGCCAGCAGCATGTTCTCGCGCACCGACAGGTCGGAAAAAATGCCCATGCTCTCGGGCACATAGGCCACACCACTTTGCGCGGTGTCGGGCGTGGGTTGTTTGGTGATGTCCAAGCCGTCGAGCGTCACCGTGCCCTGGCTCGCGTGCCACAGGCCCATGATGGTGCGCAGCGTGGTGGTCTTGCCCGCGCCGTTGCGGCCCAGCAGCATGGTGAGCTGGTTGGCCGGCACCACGAGGTCCACGCCGTGGAGGATGTGGTACGCGCCGATGTGGGTGTGAACGCCCTGCAAAGTCAGGAGATTGCTCATGCGGCCTCCTCTTCTTGTGGATTGATGCCGAGGTAGGCCTGCTGCACCACGGGTGAAGCGATGACTTCTGCAGGGTCGCCGTCGGCCACCAGTTCGCCGTTGTGCAGCACGATGATGCGGTCCGAGAGTTCGCGCACCACGTCCATCTTGTGTTCGACCAGCAGGATGGTCTTGGTCTTGTCGTTCTTGAGCTGTCGGATCAGGTTCAGCACCACCGGCACTTCGTCCACGCTCATGCCGGCGGTGGGTTCGTCGAACATGAACACCAGCGGATCCAGCGCCATCAGGATGGCCACCTCCAGCTTGCGCTGGTCACCGTGCGGCAGGCTGCTGGCCAGCGCATCGCGCTTCTCGGTCAGGGCCACCTTCTCCAGCACTTCATCGGCGCGCTCCAGCAGGTCGCGCCGGTCGCTCCAGATGCGCCAGAGGTTCAGCCCGGCCTTGGCCTTGGCCTGCACCGCCAGGCGCACGTTTTCCTGCACCGTCAGGTTGGGGAACAGGTTGGTGAGCTGGAACGCACGCCCCAGCCCGGCCTGCGCACGCGCCGGTGCACCGAGCAACGAGATGTCGTGGCCACCCAGACGCACGCTGCCTGCGCTGGCCTTGATCTGCCCGGAGATCAGGTTGAAGTAGGTGGTCTTGCCGGCGCCGTTGGGGCCGACGATGGCGGTCAGCGTGCCCGGCGCGAACGCGCAGGAGACATCGCTCACCGCCACGTGCCCGCCGAAGCGGACCGTGAGGTTTTGGGTTTCAAGCATTGAGAGACTCTCCGCATGAGGCAGCGGTGTGCCGTGAGCCGCAAGTGCGGCGAACTTCAAGAAACACGGCGGAACCGGCTCTGACGGGCCGCTCGTGTTGTCCCCCTTTCCAAGGGGGAAGCCGCGTCGGCGGCGCAGGGGGTTCTTACCGCTTGTTCCGAACAGGAATCGCCAAGTCCTCTGGCTTGATCTCGCGAACCAGTTCCGGCACACCCCAAGCGAACGCCGGGTCCACCTTGATCTTGAAGTGGTACATGCTCTGCATGGCCTGGTGGTCTTCCTTGCGGAAGGTCATCTTGCCCTTGGGCGTGTCGAAGCTCATGCCTTCCATGGTGCTGATGAGCTTCTCGGTGTTGGTGTCA
>JANPKR010000573.1:0-3981 GCA_031426175.1 Hydrogenophaga sp.
CCGGTGATGCGCTTGACCTCGGCGGCGAGCATGTCCTCCACGCCGGCGGCGCAGGGCAGAAAAACTTGTAACTGGTTCAAAGTGATTTACGGAGATTGGCCGGTGCGATGCGCAAGGCTTCGCGGTACTTCGCCACCGTGCGGCGCGCGCACTCGATGCCCTGCTCGCGCAGCAGGTCGGAGAGCTGGTTGTCCGACAGCGGCTTGGCAGCCTCTTCGGCGGCGATGAACTGTTTGAGCAGCGCGCGCACGGCCGTACTCGACGCGTTGCCACCGGTTTCGGTGCCGAGCGAAGAGCCGAAGAAGTACTTGAGTTCGTAGGTACCGAAAGGCGTGGACATGTACTTGGCGGTGGTCACACGGCTGATGGTGGATTCGTGCAGGCCGAGCTCGTCGGCGATTTCGCGCAACACCAGCGGACGCATGGCGAGCTCGCCGTGCATGAAAAAATTGCGCTGGCGCTCGACGATGGCGCTGGACACGCGCAGGATGGTGTCGAAGCGCTGCTGGATGTTCTTGATGAACCAGCGCGCCTCTTGCAGGCGCTGCTGCATGGCGGCATGACCGGCCTCGCCGCCGTTGTCCCGTCCGCCACGGTTCTGGCGCATGGCGCTGGCGTACACGTCGTGCACGCGCAGGCGCGGCATCACCTCGGGGTTGAGCAGCACCTTGAAGCCGCGGCCGGCGCGTGTGACCAGCACGTCGGGCACGACCACGTTGCGCTCCACGTCCACAAAACGACGGCCAGGCTTGGGCTCCAGCCGAGCGATGAGGCCCAGCGCTGCACGCACCGTTTCGTCGTCCAGACCGCACAGGTTGCACAGGCGCTTCACATCGCGCTTGGCCACCAGTTCCATGGACTGGCCACAAATGGCCAGGGCCGCACGGGCTTCGGGCGTGTTGCGCATCTCCAGGATCTGCAGGCGCAAGCATTCGGCAAGGTTGCGCGCGCCCACACCGGCAGGCTCCATGTGCTGCAGCAGCTGCAGGGCCATGGCCAGGCGCTGCTCCAACGCTTCGCGCTCTTCCAGCCCCTCGTTCGGGTCGTCGGTCTCCATCGGGCCCGACAGGGCCTGCCAAGCGGCAGCCAGCGTGGCCAGCGTGTCTTCGATGTAGCCATCGTCGCTGAGCGACTCGATCAGGAAATACAGCGCGGCGCGGTCTTCATCGGAGAGGCGCAGGCAGCGCGCCTGGTCGTGCAGGAAATCCTGCAGGCTGGTGTGCGCACGGGCCAGGTCGGCGGCACTCGCGGTGTCGTCGTCGCCCGACGCATTGTTGTTGCGCGCGGGTGCATCGCCGCCCCATTCGCTGTCGTCTGGCGCCATCTCCACCGTGCCGTCGCCCTCCCAGCTTTCTTCCACCGGCGTGGCACCGTCGAGCTTGCCCTCGATCGCATCGCCCTCGCTCGTTTCGCTGCTGGTGCTGCTGCTCGATTCGCCGCTGGAGAGCATCGGGCCGGGCGCATCGGGCATGTCGGGCGCGCTCGCCGCTTCGGCGATTTGCTCGCCTGCGCTCACCGGCACATCGGTCTGTTCCAGCCCGAAGGTTTCGCGCTCGGCCGCGTCTTCAGAGCGCTCGAGGAACGGGTTCTCGTCGAGCATCTGCTCGACCTCCTGCGCCATCTCCAAGGTGGAGAGTTGCAGCAGACGGATGGATTGCTGCAACTGGGGCGTGAGCGCCAGGTGCTGCGAGACGCGTAACGACAGGCCTTGTTTCACAGGCCGCCCCCCCGCCGCGCTGCGCGCGTTCCCCGCAGGGGGGCGCACCCTGGGACCAGCGAAGCCGGATCCGCGGGTGCCCTGGGTGGGACACCTCGCGCTGGAGAAATTGCACAGCCGTGCAGCAAGCAGATGCTTTCCATCACATCCGGAAGTGTTCGCCGAGGTACACCCGGCGAACATCTGCGTTTTCCACGATCTCGGCCGGCGTGCCGCTGGTGAGCACGTGACCGTCGTTGATGATGTAGGCGCGGTCGCAGATGCCCAGGGTCTCGCGCACGTTGTGGTCGGTGATGAGCACGCCGATGCCACGCGACTTGAGGAAACCGATGATGCGCTGGATCTCGATCACCGCGATCGGGTCGATGCCGGCGAAGGGTTCGTCGAGCAGGATGAAACGCGGGTTGGTGGCCAGAGCCCGGGCGATCTCGACCCGACGGCGCTCACCGCCGGACAAAGCCGGTGCGGGCGAGTCGCGCAGGTGGTCCACATGCAAGTCCTTGAGCAGCTCGTCGAGCCGAACCTCGATGGCGGCCTTGCTCAGGGTTTTGCCCGCCTCGTCCTCCTGCAGTTCCAGCACGGCGCGCACGTTGTCGGCCACGCTGAGCTTGCGAAAGATCGACGCCTCTTGTGGCAAATAGCCCAAACCCAGGCGAGCGCGCCGGTGGATGGGCAGGCCCTGGATGGCCTTGCCGTCAAGCAGGATCTGCCCGGCGTCTGAGCGCAGCAAGCCCACCAACATATAGAAGGAGGTCGTTTTGCCGGCGCCGTTGGGACCGAGCAGGCCGACCACCTCGCCCTTGAAGACCGCAAGCGAGACGTCCTTGACGACTTTGCGGCTGCCGTAGGCTTTTTGCAGGCCCTGGGCCTCCAGGCGGCTGATGTCGGGGGCGGGCGCCGGGCGCTTGCCCGGGCTCTTGGCCTTGACCTCGGGCAACGCAGTCACTTCGGACCCTCGCCGAGCTGGTTGCTGGGGCGCAGATTGGCCGGTGGCGCCGGCGTGGCGGCGGGCGCGCCCTCTTTGGGCACGGGCGTGAGCATGGCGCGCACGCGGCCGGTGGGGTTGCTGGCGGTGCGGTTGGCCACGCCACCGTCCACCGTGAACACATCGCTGGTGTTGTTGTAGACGATCACGCTGCCGGTGGTTTCGTCGTTGAGCTGGGTGCCCTTGAAGCGCTTGAGCACGGCATCACCGACGAAACGCACGGTGTCGGCCTGGCTGTCGTACTCGATGCGCTGGGCCGTGCCTTCGATGAACTCGTCGACCCCGTCGCGCTTCTGGCGGAAGAAACCAGGGCTGCCGTTGACGATGCCGAACTGGTTGCCCTGCGCGTCCTGACGCACCTCGACCTTGGCGCCGCGAATGACGATGGTCCCCTTGGTGATGACCACATTGCCGGTGAAGATGCTGGTCTGGCGGGCGTCGTCGTAACGCAGCGCGTCGGCCTCGGCATTGAGCGGCAAGTTGCGGTCGGCCTTCTCAGCCTTCGCTGCGGCAGCGAACAACAGGCCGGCCAGAAGGCAGCCGGTCAGAAGCAGGGGTTGGCGAAGGCGCATGGAGGTGGGCGAGAACGGGGGGGGGTGGAAGGGCACGAAACTTGCATTCATTGTAACGACGGGATGCCCCCGCGAAGGGTGCGGTCGCCGCTTTACACCGTCTTTTCTCGCATCGATTCAAGAACTTGCACCGAGCGGGCCGCGCCACGCACAAGCGCCCAAGAAAAAGCCCGCTGTGCGGGCTTTTCTTTCTCCAGTGGGACAGCGCCACTCAGCTTTTGCGCGCCTCGGCGATCAGGGCGTCGGCCACCACCAGCGTGCGCGGGCCCTGGCCATTGACGTAGTAACGACCGGCCACACCCAGCGACGGCGTGCCTTCAACCTTGTAGGCGTCCTGCAGCTGGGTGGCCTTGGTGGCGAGGCTGGCGGCGGCGCCGTTGTAGAACGCGTTGAACCGGGCCATGTCCACACCGCCCTGCTTCTCGATCCAGGCAGTGATGGCAGGCTGGGTGGTCAGTTGCTGGCGGTCCACGTGGATCGCCTGGAACACCTTGCTGTGCAAACGGTCCACCAGCTTCATGTTTTCCAGTGTGAAGTACAGGCGCTGCATGGGCACGAATGCGGGGCTGAAGGCCACCGGCATGCGCCGCACATTGACGTTGGCGGGCTGCTTTTTCAGCCATTCGTCAAAGATCGGTTCGAAATTGAAGCAGTGGATGCAGCTGTAGGCGAAAAACTCCACCACCTCGACCTGGCTTGCCGGGCTT
>JANPKR010000574.1:0-2841 GCA_031426175.1 Hydrogenophaga sp.
ATCCACATCATCTTCGCGGTGCCCGGCATCGTCCTGGCGACCGTATTCGTGACCTTTCCGTTCATCGCGCGCGAGCTGATCCCGCTGATGCAGGCCCAGGGCAACGAGGAGGAACAAGCCGCGCTGGTGCTCGGCGCCACCGGCTGGCAGACCTTTCGTTTTGTGACGCTGCCCAACATCCGCTGGGGCCTGCTGTACGGCGTGATCCTGTGCAACGCGCGCGCCATGGGCGAGTTCGGCGCGGTGTCGGTGGTCTCGGGTCACATCCGCGGCCAGACCAACACCATGCCGCTGCATGTGGAGGTGCTCTACAACGAATACCAGTCGGTCGCGGCGTTCGCGGTGGCTTCCCTGCTCGCACTGCTGGCCGTGGTCACGCTGGTCATCAAATCGCTGGCCGAGTGGCGCCATGAGCACTCGGTGCGCGCCGCCGCCGGACTGTCGCAGGAGAACCCGCAAATCGCAGCACCGGGCCGCACCCAACCGGTCCGCACTGCAGTGCAATACACGAATGCGAAGGCATTTCAATGAGCATCGAAATCCGCAACGTCAGCAAGCAATTCGGCGACTTCCATGCGCTGCGCGACGTGTCGCTCACTGTCGACTCGGGGGAACTGGTGGCCCTGCTCGGCCCGTCGGGCTGCGGCAAGACCACCTTGCTGCGCATCATCGCCGGTCTCGAGAGCGCCGGCCAGGGCAACATCCTGTTCAGCGGCGCCGACACCACCGCCGTACCCGCGCGCGAACGCCGGGTCGGCTTCGTGTTCCAGCACTACGCCCTGTTCCGCCACATGACGGTGTTCGAGAACGTGGCTTTCGGCCTGCGCGTCAAGCCGCGCGGCCTGCGCCCGGACGAGGCGGGAATCCGCAAGAAAGTTCACGAGCTGCTCGGCCTGGTGCAACTCGACTGGCTCGGCGACCGGTTTCCGGCGCAACTCTCGGGCGGACAGCGCCAACGCATCGCGCTGGCCCGCGCGCTGGCGGTGGAGCCGAAGGTGCTGTTGCTCGACGAGCCGTTCGGCGCGCTCGACGCCAAGGTGCGCAAGGAACTGCGCCGCTGGTTGCGCCGGCTGCACGACGATCTGCATGTGACCAGCGTCTTCGTCACGCACGATCAGGAGGAGGCGCTCGAAGTCGCCGATCGCGTCGTGCTCATGAACTCCGGGCGTGTCGAGCAGGTCGGCTCGCCCCAGCAGGTCTGGGAGCATCCGGCCAGTCCTTTCGTCTACGGCTTTCTGGGTGACGTGAACCTGTTCCACGGCCGTGCGCACGAAGGCGAAGTCCGCATTGGCGCCGACCACCACGCGGTTCGCCTGGCGGCGCCCGAACACCACGCGGCGCAGGACGCGCGGGCCTTTGCCTATGTGCGCCCGCACGACCTGGAGGTACGGCGTTACCAGCCCGGCGCGAACGGCATTGCTGCGCAACTCACGCGCTCGATCGTGATCGGCCCGATCGCGCGGCTGGAACTGGTACGGCTGGGCGGCGCCGGCCCGGCCGACGACAGCATCATCGAGGCGCAACTCGGGGCGCAGGAGTTCCACGCACTGGGACTCAAGGAAGGCGAGTCAGTGCTGCTGAACCTGCGCAAGGCCCGCGTGTTCGTGGAAGCCGCAAAGGCGGTGGCCGGCCCATTGCCTGCCTGAAAGCCGCTTGCGCTCCTACAATCCCCGGCACCGGGCAGCACCGGTCGATCGTGAAGGGACTGCATGCGCGTTGCAATACTGGGTGCCGGCGGCATTGGCCTCGCGATGACGGCATTGCTGTGCCGGGACGGCCACGACCCGGCGATCTGGTCGCCCTCCGGCCAGGGCACCCGCGTCTTTGCCGACGGTGAACCGATGCTTGCTTCGGGGGCGTTGACCGGCAGCTTCCGTCCCCGCATCGCGGCCTCCTGTGCGCTCGCGATGGACGGCGCGGATTGCGTGATCGTTGCGGTGCCCGCCTATGCGCACCGGGCCGTCATGGATGCAGCGGCGCCCCATGTGCGCGACACGCAGACCGTGATCGTGAGCTCGCAGTATTCCCTGAGCGCGATGTACTTGCGCGATCTGCTGGACCGGCGTTCCATGGCAGTGCCCATCGTGGCGTGGGGGACCACCGTGGTCATGGGCCGTCGTATCGGCACGGCGGAAGTCGCGCTGCTGACGGTGCGAGATTCCGTGGACCTTGCGACGGTGCCGCGCGCCCGGTCGCAAGCCGGGCTGGAAACATGCCGTGCGCTGTTCGGCGACCGGTTCCAGCCCAGGGAGAACCTCATCGCGATCCACCTCAGCAACGTGAACCCGCAGGCGCATCTGGCGAACGCCTTGTGCAACCTCACGCGCATGGAAAAGGGCGAAGCCTGGGACAACTACGGCGGCCTTACGCCGACGGTGTCGCGCCTGGTCGAATCCCTGGATGCGGAGCGACTGGCGCTCGCCGCGGCCTTCGGCGTGCCGGTGCGCACCATGCGGGAGCACATGAGCCGCTCGTTCCATCTGCCGCTCATGCCGCTCGCGGATGCCGCGCGCGAGATCGTCGCGCGAGGCGGTTCGCCAGGACCGTCCACGCTGGCGGCACGCTGGATCCTGGAAGACCTTCCGTTCGGCATCGTGCCGCAGATCGCGCTGGCGGACAGCGCCGGCATCGACGTCCCCTTGCACCGCGCGGGGCTGGCCCTGTTCTCGGCATTGCTGGGGCGGGACCTCGCCGCGCAAAACGACCTGCTGGCGCAGTTGCCGGTGGCGACTTCAACTCCCGGCGAACTCACACGCCTTGCCAGCTGACCCGCACGTTCATTTTTCACAGGAGCACGACCATGCATCGCAGGACATTACTTTCCAGGTGGGGTTGCATTGG
>JANPKR010000575.1:0-3076 GCA_031426175.1 Hydrogenophaga sp.
CGTGAGCGCATGGCGCTCTGCTCCGCGGCTGTCCCCCGGCGGCTGGTGCCGCCTCCTCCTTTATGCCGCTGCGCAGCGCACACCGCGCCCGCGAGCCGAAGTGAGGTTGGCGCGCACACAGACCGAGTGCCAACGAGGTCATCGGCGGCCATGGGGCACGGCGCAGCGAAATAAAGGGGGAGGGGCCAAAGGCCCGGGGGGACATTCGCGGAGCCGTGCCCCGTGGTCGCCGATGACCGGACCCGCCGGAGAGAGCAGGGGTTTCACCACGTAAACCAGATACCCACCGGGGGTACCATCCGAGCATGATCCGGGACGACCGCCTTCCGCGCGACGCGCAAAGCATTCTTGAACTGGCCGCCAGGTCCATGTTCGACCTGTTTGCCAATGCCAGCGAGGGCATGATGCTGGTCGACCGCGATGCCCGCGTCGTGTGGATCAACGACCAGTACCGCCGCTTTTTGCCCGCGCTCGGCTTCCAGCGCGAAGAAGACTTTGTCGGCCACCCGGTCTCCAGCGTCGTGCAGAACACGCAGATGCACCAGGTGCTCGCCACCGGCAAACCCATCCTCATCGACCTGCTGACCAACAAGGCCGGCACCTTTGTGGTCAGCCGCATCCCGCTGCGCGACGACGCAGGCGAGGTCATCGGTGTGCTCGGCATCGTGCTGTTCGACCATCCCGAGACCACGCTGCAACCGCTCATTGCCAAATTCGCGCGGCTGGAGCAGGACCTGAGCGACGCACGTCGCGAACTCGCGAGTCAGCGCCGCACCAAATACACCTTTGCCAGCTTCGTCGGCAGCAGCGCCGCTGCGCTGGAGGTGAAGCGCCAGGCGCGTCGCGCGGCGCAGTCGGCCAGCCCGGTGCTGCTTTTGGGCGAGACCGGCACCGGCAAAGAATTGCTCGCGCACGCCATTCACGCCGCCTCCCCGCGCGCCGGCCGGCCTTTCGTGAGCGTGAACATGGCGGCGGTGCCCGACACCTTGCTGGAGGCCGAATTCTTCGGCGTGTCGCCAGGCGCCTACACCGGTGCCGACAAGAAGGGCCGCGACGGCAAGTTCAAACTGGCCGATGGCGGCACCTTGTTCCTCGACGAGTTGGGCGACATGCCGATGTCGGTGCAGGTCAAGCTGTTACGCGCGCTGCAAGAGGGCGAGATCGAGCCGCTGGGTTCGAACAAGCTCGTGTCGTTTGACGTGCGCGTTGTCGCGGCCACCTCGCGCGACCTGCAGCAGATGGTGCGCGACGGCAGCTTTCGCGAAGACTTGTACTACCGGCTCAACGTGTTGCCCATCCGCGTGCCGCCTCTGCGCGAGCGGCAGGACGACATCGCGCTGCTGATCGAAGCCTTGTGCGAAGACATCGCCGCGCGCGGTGGTGGCGCACAGCTGGAGCTCAACCCCGACGCGCAGGCCCTGCTGGCCGCGCAGCCCTGGCGCGGCAACATCCGCGAGCTGCGCAACGTGCTGGAGCAGCTCGCGCTGCGCAGCGACTCGCACCTCATTGCGGGTGCGCAGGTGGGTGCGGTGCTGCATGAAGCCGGCCTGCCTCAGCTTGCACCGGCTGCAGCCGTTCGCGTTTCTCCCCGGGCTGCCGTGGGCGATGCCTTGCGCCCGTTGCACGAGCAGATCGCCGAGCTCGAACACCGCGCCATCGCCCAGGCTCTCGTGCACACCGGTGGCAACCGAACGGCCGCCGCCAGGCTGCTGGGCATCTCGCGCGCCAGTCTCTACGACCGACTCTCTGCCATGGGTCTGGCGTCTGAAATTCAGACGATCGACTGAAAGTCAGACGTCTGGATGCGCCGAACGTGTCTGGTATTCAGACACATTCGACGCGCCTGTAAAAAAAGCGCAGCGAAATCAAGGCTCTCTGAACTGGCACGAAGCCTGCAATGTCAGCTCACGGCTCAAGGCTGTGATTCGTTCAAAAATCCAGGAGACAAGACATGACAAATCCCACACGCCGCCTGGCGGTGATCGCGCTCGCCTGCTCCGCCGCTTTCGGCGCTTCCGTGGCCATGGCACAGGCCGGCAAGGGCGAGATCCGCATCGCCCACATCCACAGCAAGACCGGCCCGCTCGAGGCCTACGCGAAGCAGACCCAGGCTGGTCTGATGATGGGCCTGAGCTACGCCACCCAGGGCACCATGATGGTGGCCGGCAAGAAGATCGTGGTGATCGAGAAGGACGACCAGGGCAAGCCCGACGTGGGCAAGAGCCTGCTGGCCGCGGCCTATGCCGACGACAAGGTCGACCTGGCCATTGGCCCGACGGCATCGCCCGTGGCGCTGGCCATGCTGCCGGTGGCCGAAGAGTACAAAAAGATCCTGCTGGTCGAGCCGGCTGTGGCCGACTCGATCACCGGCGACAAATGGAACAAGTACATCTTCCGCACCGGCCGCAACAGCAGCCAGGACGCTGCGGCCAACGCCGTGGCGCTGGACCAGCCAGGCAATGTGGTCGCCTTGCTGGCCAACGACAACGCGTTCGGCCGCGACGGCGTGAAGGCCACCAAGGACTTCATGAAGAAGGCCAAGATCGTTCACGAGGAATACCTGCCCGTGGGCACGACCGACTTCACCGCCGGCCTGCTGCGCATCGTCGACAAGCTCAAGGACCAGCCGGGTACCAAGTACATCTCGGTGGGCTGGTCGGGCGCGCCCACGCCGTTTTCCAAGATCGCCGAGATGGATCTGGAAAAGCGCTACGGCATCAAGCTGGCCACCGGCGGCAACATCCTGCCGGCCATGGTGGCCTACAAGCAGTTCCCCGGCATGGAAGGCGCGCTGTACTACTACTTCGGGATCCCGAAGAACCCGGTGAACGACGCGCTGGTGGCCGAGCACTACAAGCAGTTCAAGACGCCACCGGACTTCTTCACGGCCGGCGGCTTTTCCGCTGCGATGGCGGTGGTGACGGCGCTGAAGAAGACCAACGGTGACACCAACACCGAGAAGCTCATCAGCACCATGGAAGGCATGAGCTTCGACACGCCCAAGGGCAAGATGACCTTCCGCAAGGAAGACCACCAGGCCATGCAGAGCATGTACCACTTCAAGATCAAGGTGGAC
>JANPKR010000576.1:0-3728 GCA_031426175.1 Hydrogenophaga sp.
CGCGCCGAAGGCTACCGCCGCTGCCTGCGCGAGCACGGCCTGTACGACGCGCGACTGGAACTGCTGAGCCCGCAGCCGTCGTCGATGCGGCTGGGCGGTGAACTGCTGGAAGACCTGCTGCGCACCCGCCCCGACGTGGACGCCGTGTTCTTCTGCAACGACGACCTGGCCCAGGGTGGCCTGCTCACCGCGCTGCGGCTGGGTGTGGCTGTGCCCGGGCGCATCGCCGTGGCCGGTTTCAACGACCTCTCGGGCAGCGACCAGATGGTGCCGCCGCTCACCACCGTGCGCACGCCGCGCCGCGCCATGGGCGAGGCGAGTGCACAGATGCTGCTGGGCTTGATGCGCGGGGAAGTGCCGGCGAGGAATTCGGTGGATCTGGGGTTCGAGTTGCTGGTCCGGGGCAGCAGCTGACGGGCCACGTTCACAATCTCGGCAGGGTTGGCCACCCGCTCACCCGATTCCCCACCCACGAGGAGACTCCATGCCCGCCTACATCTACGGCAACGTTGAAATCACCGACCCCGCCCTTTACGAGGAATACCGTCGCGATGTGCCCGCCCTCATCGCCGCGCACGGTGGGCGTTACCTGGTGCGCGGCGGTGCGGTCTCGGTTCTCGAAGGCAGCGGCGTGCCGCACCGCCAGGTCATCCTGGAGTTTCCCGACATGGCGCACCTCCAGGCCTTCTACACCTCGCCCGACTACCAGCGCCTGATCAAGATCCGCCAGAGCGCCTCAACCGGCACGCTGTTTGCCATCGAAGGCTACTGAGTCGTTTCTTGAAGTGGTTGTGGCGGTGACACCATCACGCTGTACCAGTCCACCTTGCGTGTGACCACCATGATGGCCGTGAGCACGCCAAAGAGCAGCAGCGAGCCCATCATCAAGGCGTTGTCTTCCGAAATCAAAATGCCGTAGAGCACGCTGTACAGCGCCACCAGCATGGCGCTCATGCCCAGCGCAGGCCGCCAGCCACACAGCACGTGGCGCAGGTAGTGCATCAGCAGCCCGATGCAGGCCGCACTCGCCAAGCCGTACGCCCACGCGAAGTCCAGGTGCTCCGAGAGCGAGAGCAACAACAGGAAAAACAGCACCAGCGCCGCGCCGATCATGAGGTACTGCATGGGGTGGATGCGCCAGCGCTTGACCATCTCCAGCACAAAGAAGGCGGCGAAGGTCAGCACAATGAACATCAGCGCGTACTTGGTGGCGCGCTCGGTCAGACGGTACACGTCCACGGGGTTGTCCAGCGAGACCGAGAAGTGGTCCAGCGCCCCCACCGCTTCGCCGCGCTGCGCAATCTGCTGCTGTGCCTGGGTAGAGAGCGACGGCACACTCCAGGTGGCATCAAACCCCTGGCCGCTCACATTGCGCGTGCGCGGCAGAAAGTCACCATCAAAACTGGGATGCGGCCAGCCCGATGTCAGGCTCACGCTGTTCTCATCGGCCAGCGGCACCCAGCCGATGCGCGCGGTGCCGGCCAGCTCAACGTTCAGCGCGATGTCGAAAGATGCACCGGGCTTGAGCAGCTCCGGATTCACCGGTGCAGCCAGGGGCAGCGGCAGTTTCTGCGCGGCAGGCGACGGCGCCATGACCAAGGCCTGCCCTGCCATGGTGAGCTGCGGCGCGCTGAGCAGGCCGCGCAGGTCGCTCACACCCAGCAGCATGCGCGGCTGCCCGAGCGTGATCTGCCCGTTCTTCTCCTGCGGCTCCACGCCGCTCCACACAAAACGTCCGGTGCTCCGGTGCCTGCTGGTGTAAACCGTGACCGGGAAAATGCCGCGCCAACGTGTCTGGGTCTCCAGCTGGCTGCGCGTGTCCAGCCGCGCAGGAAAGCGCAAGGCCACATGGGCCTGCGTGACGCGCTCCTCGCGCGTTTCGCCGCGTCCGCCCTCCACCGGCACGGTGCGCGTGAAGGTCTCGGTGTAGGGCACGTGGAGCACCGGGCCGGTGAGGGTTTGCGCGCCGGCGTGGGCGCGCGCCACTTCGCTGGCGGCCTCGTTGCGGTATGCGCTGCGTTGCTGGATGGTGTCAAACACCATCAGCAAAGGGATCGACAGCAACAGCATCAACGAAAAGATGACGAGCAGCTTGCTCAACAGGGGGTGTTTGTTCAAGGCGGGCTCCGTGGTTGCAACGGTGCCAGTCTCTCAAACGGGTGTGCAGCGAACGTGCAGTGCCGCGGGGGTTTGTGCAGCGGGTGTGAAAAGGCTCAGCGCGGCAGGCGCCACAGCGCCAGGCAACCAGGTGGCTTGTCCACGTTCAACACCCGAATGTCGCCGTGGTGCAGGTCGCTCACCTCTTTCACCAGGCACAAGCCCAGACCCGAACTCTTTTCTTGCAACTCGCCGCGAGGCAACGAATAAAAGCGCTCGAAGATGTGTGCCTGCGCGTAGTCGGGCACGCCCGGGCCCTGGTCGCGCACCGACCATTCCAGCGCATCGCCATCCTTCTGCAGGCGCACCCACAGCTCGCCCCCTTGCGGCGAAAAATCGATCGCGTTGCCCAGCAGGTTCTGCAGCGCCTGGCCGAGCAGAAAGGCATCACCCTGCACCGTCTGACTTGCGCCCAGTTCGTCGTGCACGCGCAGCGCTTTCAGGCGCAGCCGGGGCTCGGCGCGCTGCAGCAGCTCGCGCGTCAGCGCGCTCAGGTCCACGAAATCCCGCTGACTCAGTGAGCGCATCTGCTCCACGTCGGCCAGGCGCAGCAGCTTGTCGATCAACTGGCGCAGGCGTTCGGTCTGGCGCTGGATGTTGCCGGCGAAACGTTGCCGGTCGGGCTCGGGCAGGTCTTCTTCGAGCAACTCGGCCGCGCCCCGAATGGCGGCCAGCGGGCTTTTGAGTTCGTGGGTGAGCGTGTGCACGTAGTTCTCCACGTAAGCCTTGTCTTCGAGCTTCACGCGCATGCGCTCCACGGCCTGTGCCAGGTCGTTGAACTCGGTGTTGCCGCTCAGGCGCCCGAACCGCGGCAACGCCACCCGCTCGCCGCTGGCCACCGCGTTGGCATAACCGCGCAGGCGCGAGAGCGAACTCGCCATCCACCAGCTCAACAGCACGCCCATCAACAGCGACAAACCCAGCAAACCCCAAGACCAGCGCAGGATGCGCTGCTGGCTGCGCTCGATGTAGGGCTCCAGGCTTCGGTTGGGTCGCGACACCGTGAGCGCGCCGATGATGCGATCACCGTCGCGGATGGGGGCGGCCACGTGCATCACCGTGCTGTTGGGGTCGTGCGGATTGGCCAGGCTGGACCGCGCGCCGTACTCGCCGCGCAGCGTGCGCAGCACATCGTTCCAGGGCGAGAAATCCTGCCCCACCGCCTCTTGCCGCGTGTCGAAACGCACGATGCCCTGGGCGTCGGCGATGGTGATGCGGTAGTCGACGCTGTTCTTTTCAAAGCCCCAGATGTTGGCGCCGGGTTGCGCGCCGGGGTAGGCCTGAAGTGCCTGCGCAAAGCTGCCAGTGGCGATGGTGCCGGCCTTCATATCGGGCGCGGCGAGCTGGGCCAACGCGTGGGCGGCGTCGATCAGGCTGTCTTCCATGGCCAGGCGTGTGCCGGGCTTGACCTCTTGCAGGAACACGTTGAGCACCACCACCAGCGCCACGCCCAGGATGAGGAAAAAGCCCAGCAGCAGCCGCAGACCGATGCGCACGGCTCAGTCCACCACGCGGATCGAATAGCCCATGTTGCGGTGGGTCTGGATCGGTTCGGCCACCACGCCGCGCGC
>JANPKR010000577.1:0-2382 GCA_031426175.1 Hydrogenophaga sp.
CCTGCGATCACGATGACTTCGTCACCACTGCGAATCTTGTTCATGATGATTCCTCAGAGAACCTCGGGTGCCAACGACACGATCTTCATGAACTTTTCGGTGCGCAGCTCGCGCGTCACCGGTCCGAAGATGCGGGTGCCGATGGGCTCCAGCTTGGCGTTGAGCAACACTGCTGCGTTGCCGTCGAATTTGATGAGGGCGCCGTCTTGGCGACGAATGCCCTTTGCGGTGCGAACCACCACAGCGTTGTAAACCTCGCCTTTTTTGACACGGCCACGGGGCGCTGCTTCTTTGATGGTGACCTTGATGACGTCGCCCACGCTGGCGTAACGCCGCTTGGAGCCGCCGAGCACCTTGATGCACATCACGGACTTGGCACCCGTGTTGTCGGCAACATCGAGTCGAGATTGCGTTTGGATCATTTGATTTAAGTCCCAACTTGAATCCCCCCAGCCACCACGGCTGGGAGTGATCAGTCTTGGGCCCGTCGTCGAGAACCGGAGTGGCCTGATGCCAGCTCCAACTCTTTCCGAATGGGCAGATTGCCTCGCTTTTTTGGAGCGAAGCCGCGCAGTATCACATGGTTTGAGCGGACTGTCAACGCCCGGGCCCGTGAAATTCCGTTAAATCGCGTCTGAGGCGGGGAGATACTGGGTGCACAGGTTCAAAAAGGACTGCAGCCCCGGGTCGGTGTTCAGCTCTCGCTGAAGGATGTCGGCCACGGCCGGGGCCAGCCGAGCGGCCTCGGCGGCGTCCAGAAACAGAATGCGGGAACGCCGCGCGAGCATGTCCTCCACCGTTTTTGCGAACTCGAAGCGCGCCGCATACCGCACCATGGCTTCGGTCAGGCCAGCCCCAAGGTCGTTGTCTTTTCCAGGACAGGCGTTCACCTGTTGCGCCTCGGATCCGTACAGGTGAAGTCCCGGCGCAGCGTGCAGTGGCGTGGCCGGACTGGCCACGGCAGCGCCTTTCAACACATGGGCCGCGCTCAGGCCGCCCGGACGTCGTGGCAGGAGCTTGCTGGCGAAGCAGCGCTCAAGCACGTCTTCTGCCATCGCGCGGTAGGTGGTCCATTTCCCCCCCGTCACGGTGACGAGGCCGTTGGGATCGACCACGATGGTGTGCTCGCGCGAGAGCACCTTGGTGCCGCCATCGGCTGCCGCAGGTGCGGCCACCAGCGGGCGCAGACCGACCCAGATGCTCCTGATGTCTTTGCGATGCACGGGTCGGCTGAGCGCCTGGCTGGCCTCCCCGATGATGAACTCGAGCTCTTCCGCAAAAGCATCGGGCTCGCGCGGCAAGTCGCGGCGTGGTGTGTCGGTGGTACCGAGCACCAGCTTGCCCAGCCACGGGACAGCGAACAGGACGCGACCGTCGCGCGTCTTCGGCACCAGCAGGGCGTGGCCGCCGGGCATGAAATCGCGATCAACCACCACATGCACGCCCTGGCTGGGGCTCACCATGCGCGATGGCGTGTCTGGGTTCGCGGCTGGCTGGGTGTGGTCGCGAAGGGCATCGACCCAGACGCCAGTGGCGTTGACCACGCAGCGGGCCTGCAATTGAAAGGTGGCGCTGCCGCACCGGTCGCTCACGTCTATCGCCGAGAGTGGGCCGTCGCCACCAGCCAACTGCCGCACCGCCGTGACTTCGGCGTAATTCAAGACATGGGCCCCGGCAGCCTCGGCGCTGCGGGCCAACGCCAGCGCCAGACGCGCGTCGTCGAACTGGCCATCCCAGTACTTCACGCCGCCGCGCAGCCCATCGGGCTTGACCCCCGGAAGAGCCTGCAGGGTTTGCGCACGGCTGAGGAATTCGGTGCGGCCAAGCCCGGCGCTGCCCGCGAGCAGGTCGTAAAGCTTGAGGCCGATGCCGTAAAACGGGGTCTGCCACCACTTGTATGACGGCATGACAAAGGGCAGGGGCTGCGCAAGATGGGGCGCGATGCGCAGCACCGTGGCACGTTCGGCCAGCGCCTCGCGGACCAGCGCCAGGTTGCCCTGAGCCAAGTAGCGCACGCCGCCGTGCAGCAGTTTGGTGGAGCGGGATGAGGTGCCGCCGGCGAAGTCGTGCGACTCCAGCAGGACGACCGAGAAACCGCGCAGCGCCGCGTCGAGCGCGACCCCCAGGCCGGTGGCGCCGCCACCGACGACCGCCAGGTCGTACACACCGTGGCGGGGCAGCAATTCAAGCAGTTCTGCGCGTTTCATGAAATGGGGAGTGGCCCTCCGCACCGATACGGCGCAGAGGGCAGGTTGCTACAAATACAGGGGCGTCACATCAGCGCGCCTTGCCATTCTTCCATGCGTTGAGCAGCTGGTCGTAGGCGATGGTTTCTCCCTTGGGCTTCTCGTTGGCCAGCTTCTTCCAGGGCGCGGCCTTGTC
>JANPKR010000578.1:0-5562 GCA_031426175.1 Hydrogenophaga sp.
GCCGCGCTCGACCTCGCCACCGGCCGCTTCGCCTCCGTCATCGAACAACACGGACCCGATGCGGTCGGCTTCTACATCAGCGGCCCGTTGCTCACCGAGGACTACTACGTCTTCAACAAGCTGGCCAAGGGCCTGATCGGCACCAACAACGTCGACACCAACTCCCGCCTGTGCATGAGCAGCGCGGTGGCGGGCTACAAGCTCACGCTGGGCGCCGACGCGCCGCCCGCCTGCTACGACGACGTCAACCACGCGAGTTGCCTGTTCATCGTCGGCAGCAACGCCGCCTTTGCGCACCCGGTGCTGTTCCGCCGCATCGAAGACGCGAGGAAGGCCAACCCGGCCATGAAGGTGATCGTGGCCGACCCGCGCCGCACCGACACCGCCGGCTTCGCAGATTTGTTCCTGCCGCTGCAACCCGGCAGCGACGTGATGCTGTTCCACGGACTGCTGCACATCATGTTGTGGGAAGGCTGGCTGGATACCGCGTTTGTTGCCGCGCACACCACCGGGTTTGACGCGCTCAAGGCGCTGGTGCGCGACTGCACACCCGAGCGCGTGGCGCAAGTCTGCGGCCTTCAGCGCGAAGACCTCCACACCGCGGCCCAATGGTTCGCACAGTCGCCCGCCACGCTCAGCCTGTACTGCCAGGGCCTGAACCAGAGCAGCAGCGGCACCGCAAAAAACGCCACCCTGATCAACCTGCACCTGGCCACCGGCCAGATCGGCAAACCCGGCGCTGGCCCATTCAGCCTCACCGGTCAACCCAACGCCATGGGTGGTCGCGAGGTCGGCGGACTGGCCAACCTGCTGAGCGCGCACCGCGACCTGGCCAACCCGCAGCACCGCGCTGAAGTGGCGGCGCTCTGGGGCGTGGCGAGCGTGCCCGAGAAGCCGGGCAAGAGCGCGGTGGAGATGTTCGAGGCCGCGGCCGACGGCGAGATCAAGGCACTGTGGATCGCCTGCACCAACCCCGCCCAGTCCATGCCCGACCAAGCCACCGTGCGGCGCGCGCTGCAGCGCGCCGAGTTCGTGGTGGTGCAGGAGGCCTACGCGACCGCCGCCACCTGCGACTTCGCCGACCTGCTGCTACCCGCCACCACCTGGGGCGAAAAGGACGGCACCGTCACCAACAGCGAACGCCGCATCAGCCGCGTGCGCCCGGCCGTGCCCGCCCCCGGCGAAGCGCGGCACGACTGGCGCATCGTCGTCGACTTCGCGAGGCGACTGGAGAGAGCAAATGGGGTCAGATCCGAATTCAGGACAGCAGCGCCCGATGCCGCCAACAACCCCCAACGAAATTCGGCTCTGACCCCATTTGCGGTGCAGCCGGAGAAAACCCTCTTCCCCTACCAAAACCCAGAAGACATCTGGCTCGAACACCGCGAATCCACCCGGGGCCGCGACCTCGACATCACCGGACTCTCATACGAAAGACTGGAGAACGAAGGGCCACAACAGTGGCCCATCAGGGCCGACGAAATCCAAGGCAAGGAACGCCTCTACGAAGACGGCATCTTCCCCACCGCAGACGGCAAAGCCCGATTCGCCGCCCTGCCCTTCGTGCCACTCGCCGAGCCACGCGAATCGCGCTATCCCTTCTCGCTCACCACCGGCCGCCTGCGCGACCAGTGGCACGGCATGACACGCACCGGAACGCTGGGCCGTCTGTTCGGCCACGTGGCCGAGCCGTCTGTACAACTCAACCCGCAGGACATGGTGCGCCGTGGCCTCAAGGAAGGCGATCTGGTGCACGTGACCAGCAAGCGTGGCTCCATCCTGGTGCCGCTGCAGGCGTCGACCGACATCGGCTTGTCGCAGGCCTTCATTGCCATGCACTGGGGGGCCGAGTACCTGAGCGGCGTGGGCAGCACGGGCGAGGTGCTTGCGGGTGTGAACGCGCTCACCACCTCGGCCTTTTGCCCAAGTTCCAAACAGCCAGAGCTCAAGCACGCGGCGGTGAAGGTGCTCAAGGCCGAGCTGCCCTGGACACTGCTGGCCATGGCGTGGCTGCCCGAGACCGGGGCGCTGAGCGCACGGAAAGGTTTGCGTGAACTCATGGCGAAGTTTCCGTTCGCGTCTTGTGTGCCGTTCGGCCGCGAGCGGACCGGTGTGCTGTTCCGCGCCGCTGCCCATGAAGCGCCCGAGCCGCCCTTGCTCGAACGCATCGAGGCCCTGCTGGGCCTGAACACCGCCGACGCATTGCGCTACGCCGACAAACGCCTGGGCCAGCACCGCGCCGCGCGGCTGGTCCGCGTGGGCGGAGTCACGCAGCTCGACGGCTTCATGCTCGCCGGTGACACGCGCGCCGAAGCCTGGCTCAGGCCGCTGCTGCAAGACGAACTGCCCGCCGACGCTTACGGACGCCGCCTGCTGATGCCGGGAGCCAAGCCGCCGGTGGCCATCGAGGCCAAGGGCCGGCAGGTCTGCACCTGCTTCAACGTGACCGACCTGGCCATCACCGAGCGGCTGGCCACCTGCGAGGGCAGCGAAGACGAGCGCCTGGCCGCGTTGCAGGCCAGCCTGCGCTGCGGCACCAACTGCGGATCGTGCGTGCCCGAGCTCAAGCGCCTGGTGCGCGCCACCCCGGCGCTGCTGCCTGCGTGAATCCTCGCTTTGGCCATATAACGCCGGGTCATCAAACTTCCCGGACAATCGCGCGCCATGGGGATCAGCCACTACATCAAGGAAATCGGTCGCGGCAAGGACGGCGCCCGCTCGCTCACGCGCGAGCAGGCCACCGACCTGCTGGGCCAGGTGCTCGACGGCTCGGTGACCGACCTGGAGGTGGGCGGCTTTTGTCTCGCCATGCGCATCAAGGGTGAAACGCCCGACGAGATGGCCGGCTTTCTGGACGCTGCCCACGCCCGCCTGCACCCACTGCCCGACAACGGCCTCACCACCGTGGCGCTGCCCAGCTACAACGGTGCGCGCAAGCTGCCAGTGCTCACCCCCCTGCTCGCGCTGCTGCTGGCGCGCCGTGGTGTGCCGGTGCTGGTGCACGGCACAGCCACCGAAGACAAGCGCGTCTTTGCCTCCGCCGTGTTTGCCGAGCTCGGCGTGTTGCCCGCCACCCCAGTGCCCACGCTGGTCGCAGGCGAGGTGGCCTTTGTGCCCACCGAGGTGCTGTGCCCCGGCCTCAAGCGCCTGCTCGACGTGCGCCGTGTGGTCGGCCTGCGCAACCCGGCGCACAGCTTGGTGAAACTCATGAACCCGTGCGCGGGCAAGGCCTTCACCGTCGGCAGCTACACCCACCCCGAGTACGCCAGCTCCATGGCCGCCACCTGGGCTCTCACCGGAGCGCACGCCATGCTGTTGCGCGGCACCGAAGGCGAACCGGTGGCCGATGCGCGCCGCACGCCACGCATGGAAATCTTTCAAGACGGCGAGCGCACCGAGGTGCAACCGCAGCAAGACGGCCCGCTCGCGCAACTGCCTTCGCTGCCGGGCGTGGACGCCTCGGGCACCGCTGCCTACATCCGCGCCGTGTTGAACGGTACGTTACCCATTCCCACGCCGATCGCACTGCAGGTGGAACACATCTTGCGAGCGCTTGAGCACCATGATTCCCCAGCCCATGCACACGCCCTCTGAGTTCCTGCCCGGTACCGTTTCGCTCGTGGGGGCAGGCCCGGGTGATCCGGAATTGCTCACGCTCAAAGCGGTCAAGGCCATCAGTGCGGCCACCGTGTTGCTGGTCGACGATCTGGTGAGCGACGCGGTGCTGGCTCACGCATCACCCCGTGCGCGCATCGTGCATGTGGGCAAGCGCGGCGGCTGCAAGAGCACGCCGCAGGCCTTCATTGAGAAGCTCATGGTCATGGCCGCGAGCGAGGGCGAGGTGGTGGTGCGTCTGAAGGGCGGCGACCCCTTCATCTTCGGACGCGGCGGCGAAGAGGTGGAAGCGCTGCGTGCTGCCGGCATTGAAGTGCAGGTGGTCAACGGCATAACCGCCGGCCTGGCCGGCCTCACCTCGCTGGGTGTGCCGCTCACCCACCGCGAGCACGCGCACGGCGTGGTGTTCGTCACCGGCCACGCCAAACCCGGCGACAGCGGCACCGACTGGCCGGCCCTGGCCGCCACCGCGCGCGATGCCAAACTCACGCTGGTGATCTACATGGGCGTGAGCGGCTCGCAGCAGATCCAGGCCGAGCTGCTCACCGGCCTGCCGGCCCACACACCGGTGGCTGTGATCCAGCACGCCACGCTGCCCGAGCAGCGCCACGCGGTCACCACACTGGGGCAGCTGCGCGCCACCATCGAGCGCGAAGGCCTGGGCAGCCCGGCGGTCATCGTCGTGGGCGATGTGGTCAGCGGTATCGCCGCTCTTCAGGCTCCTTTACCGCTCGTTCGCACGGCCTGAGTCAGCGCGCGAGCGCCCCGCTACACTGCGGCAGCCGCGCCCCCGTCGGGGCGATCCGGAGCTTTCCGAATGCTCAAAAAACTCAACCAGTTCACCGAAGGCCACGGCGCGCTGCGCCCGGGCCGTGGTCTCGTCACCGGTGCCATCGCCCTGTCTCTGGCCATCCTGTGTTTCCTGGGTGTCATGGCCTTTCACTTCCCGCAGTACCTCACCACGCCGCAGTTGCGCCAGCAGTACGACGTGGACCTCATGCGGCAGTTGCTCTTCGGGGGCATGGTGATCGCGGGCGGTCTGAGCCTGGTGAACGTGCTGTTCAACCGCGCGCGCTGGCTCTCGGCCTTTGCGTTTGCGCTGGTCACGCTCAGCGCGCTGCTGGGCGGGCACCAGGTGGAGGTGAACCCGAACTTCCCCGACCACACGCCCTACATCGCCATGGACTGGTTCATCCTCGATCTGCTGGGCTCGGCGCTGATCTTCATCTTCATCGAGAAGCTGTTCGCCCTGCGCAAGGACCAGCCGGTGTTTCGCCCGGAGTGGCAGACCGACTTTCACCACTTCATCGTCAACCACATGGTCATCGGCTTCATGCTGCTGGCCACCAACCTGCTGGTGCACAACATCTTCGGCTGGGTGCCGGTGGAGGGGCTGCGCGGCTGGATCGCAGCGCTTCCGTTTTGGGCCGCGCTGCCGCTCATCATCCTGGTGGCCGATCTCGCGCAGTACTGGACGCATCGCGCGTACCACGAGGTCCCGCTGCTCTGGCGCCTGCACGCGGTGCACCACAGCACGAAACACATGGACTGGATGGCCGGCTCGCGCCAGCACATCCTGGAGACCATCATCACGCGCACGCTGGTGCTCGGGCCCATCTACCTGTTGGGCTTTTCCAAGGAAGTGATCGACGCGTACATCATCGTGGTCGGCTTCCAGGCGGTGTTCAACCACGCGAACGTCAGCGTGCGTCTGGGCCCGTTGCGCTACCTCGTCGTCACGCCCAACTTCCACCACTGGCACCACAGCCAGGACGTTGACGCGCTGGACAAAAACTACGCAGCCCACTACGCCTTTCTCGACCACCTCTTCGGCACCGCCGTCAACAGCAACAAGGTATGGCCCGAGCACTATGGTGTGCTGGGCGACTACGTGCCCAAGGGCTTTCTGAAGCAGCTGGTGTTCCCGTTCACCTGGAAGGGCTGAGC
>JANPKR010000579.1:0-2657 GCA_031426175.1 Hydrogenophaga sp.
CGTGCCGCCGCTGTCGCTGGCGTTGCCGGCCAGGCTCTCGGGTGCGAGCGCGGCATGCGGCGCGTCGTCGCGCATCGCCACGTCGACGGGCAAGAATGGGTCACCGTCATCGCTCTCGCCAATGCCGGCCATGTCGCTGCCAGTGTCCGAGCTGTCGCTCGGGCCCAGGAGCGCGGTGTCGCGGCCGGCCGGTTCTTCAGCGGCGCGTTCGGTGCCCAGGAGGCTGCTGTATCCCATGGTGGTCTCCTACGTCGAAGCGGTGGGGCTCGTGGCGAGCCAGGAGCCCCACACCCGGCAAAGCGTGTGCCGGAAGCAGACCTTCAGGAGGATCGGTTTTCCACGAAACGCAGCTTGTCAACTGCGAAGCCCTGATCGCGTGCAATCTCCACCAGCGCCAGCAGGCGCTCGCGCGGCAAGGTGCGGCGGCGCGACAGCAGCCAGCAAAAATTGCGGCTCGGGCTGCCGACCAGCGCCTCGGAATAATCGCCGTCGACGTGAACGATCCAGTAGTCGGCCCAGGCCATGGGCAACCAGCGCAAAAACTCGGGCCACAGGCTGATCTTCAACTTGCCGCCGCCGCTGCCAGCCACCGGCTCGGCAATGCCGCTCACCTCGGCCACTTCGCCTTTGCCCACGGGGCAGCGATTCACCACGCCGATGCTGCCGTCCATGCGCGGCTCGTAGTGGGCGGTGGGCTGGCCGTCGCATGCGGCTTCAAAAAACATCGGCAGGCGCGCCACTTCGTACCAGCGTCCGGCATAACGCGTCAGCTCCACATGGCGCATGGTCTGCAACGGCGGCTTCGTGCCACCGCCCAGCACGCGTTCCGCGAGCGGCAGGCCCAGCGCCACCACCGTGCTGGCGGTGGCCGGGCTGACCTTGGAGCGCCAGTGCTGCGGCAACAGCGGCCAGATGAAAGCCACCATGCGCACCCACGGCAGCTCGCCGTGGCGGGCCGGAGCCTGGGCTTGGCCGTCGCTGCTGCCGCTGCCGGAAAACGCGCGGCGCGGCGCGGGTGATTTGCCGCGCGACAACCACCACAACGCGGCGCCCGCCAGCCCCACGCCAAGGGCCGGCACCAACAGGCGCTTGGGCTGTGCGCTTTCCTTCACACGGCTGCCGAACAGGCTGAGGCGGCGACGCAGGTTCTCCTCGCGCAGCACCAGGCGTTGTTCAGTCTGCCGGATGCGGGTGTCCAAATCGTCGTCTTCGGCCATCGACCGCTTCAGGCTGGCGGGCATCGGCGCAACGGTGGCGGGCTCGGGCGGGTTCAGCGTGGTGGCGGTCATGGCGTGGTCAGCATGCGTAGGGATCTCAGCGGCATGTCAAGGTGCCGCCGTGTCGGGTGCACCGCTCGGCGGCAGCGGCGAAGGGCTCACCATCAAGTGCCGGCGGGTGGCCGGCAAGCCCAGCGAAGGCACCAGCTTGCGCACCCTCAGCAAGGCCCAGGCGGCAGCGCCCACGTTGATGGCCAGCACCAGGAACAGCGTCAACGCCAGCGGCATGCCCAAAGCCACCAAGGCGACGACGATGGCACCCCACAACACCAGCCAGGCGGTGATGCCGAGAATGGCACCCGCCACCACCAGCACCACGATCTGCGCCAGCGTCTTGCCGGCCCGCTGCAACTCGAGCGACAACAAGTCCACACGGTCGCTCACGAGCCCAGGCAACTCCCGGATCAGCGACTGAAGGCTGCTGAACAGGCCCTCGGGTGGTTCGCCCGTGGCCTGGTGGGCAGCCGGGTCATTGGCAGATTCGCCGCGCGCGCCCGCCGCAGCCTTTTCTTCAGCGCTGCGGGGCTGTGGGAAGCCCTGATCAGCAGGGCCTGGGGTCGGCTGCGCGGCGGGGGTCACCATGGCGTCAGCGGCTCAGCTTGGCGATGATCACGCCCAGCGCCAGCGCGGCGGCCACGGTGGCCAGCGGGTTCTCGCGCACGGTGCTGCGCAGGCTCTGCGTCCACTCGTCGCTGAGCTCGCGGGCCTGCCCGGCACGGTCGTGCAGCACGTCGCTGGCCGACGAAGCGCCCTGGCTCAGGCGGTTCACGTGCGGGGCCGCGGTTTCGGCCAAACGATCGATCGTGGCATGGGCCTTTTCGACCACCTTGGTCAACATGTCGTTGGGCGTGGACGACAGGGCGCTGCCCGGGCTCGAACCATTGCCGAGGCTGGCGGCACCATAGGCACCCGCCGCGCCGGGCGTGGCATCGGTGGACGAAGGGAACAGGTTTTCGTTGGCGGCCATGGGGGCTCCTTGTTGGTTTGGGGATGGCCCCTGCTGGCAAACGGCGCGCCTGCCACGTTTCAAGCTTGCCGCACGCGCTTTGGCTCGTGTGTCCAGGAGCGGGCACGGGTGTTGCTGGCAATGCGTATCCGGCCTGTTCCACGGCCTGCCAATCCAACTTCGAGGAGCCTCATGAACCCCATCGTCAGCAAGTTGTCGCCCACCGCGACGAAGATGATCCGCATGGACCACAGCCACGTTCTGGCGCAATTCCACAAGCTCGACCCCGAGACCAGCGAGACCGTGCGCAGCGGGGTGCTGCGCAGCATCTGCGCCGCGCTCGAGATCCACGCCCAACTGGAAGAAGAAATCTTCTACCCGGCGCTGCGCGCAGGCGGCGTTCAATTGCCCGAACTCGACAAGAGCGTGCCCGA
>JANPKR010000580.1:0-3568 GCA_031426175.1 Hydrogenophaga sp.
GCCTTGCGCATCGGGTTTGAGGGCGCCCCGCAGGTCATCGTGTTCGTGCACCATCAGGTGAATGAGCACCCACTGACCCAGCGCGTCGCAGCGGGTGCGCAGCGTCAGCGCCTCCACCGGTTCGCCGCGCCAGCCGTTGACCGTGCCGGGGTGGTATTCCACGCGGTGATCGAGCAAGGCCCATTCGGGTGCCTTGGAGTCATCACAAAAAAGCTGCATGTAGAGATCGCTGTGGCGGGTGGCGGTTCCGTGCCAGACCGAGCCGCCCAAATGCGGGCGGAAGACCTTGAGGCGCTCCATCCACAACAGGGCCAGTTCGCGCAGGGCGAGCAACTCACCGGGCTGGGTGTCGGCACAGAAGATGTCGATTTGCTCGCGCACCGCGGCTTCCAGCGTGGCGTTGTCGGGCAGGGCCGTTCGAGCCGGCAGGCCCAGCTGCTTGACGGCCTGGCGTTTCGCAGCCGCGTACTCCAAGCCCTCCTCGGCCACCAGGCGAGCGGCCACAGCCGCAATCTCAAAAGTGATGTCGTCCCGGCTCGCTTCCATTCGAGGATTGTGCCCGCCCATGGCAACCAGGGCCGCCGCGCCCGGCCAAACCCGCGAGGCCCGGGTGGGCCGCCACCTAGAATCGCTCGATGCACATTCATATCCTGGGCATTTGCGGCACGTTCATGGGCGGTCTGGCCGCCCTGGCCCGCGAAGCCGGCCACCGCGTCACCGGCTGCGACGCCGGCGTTTACCCCCCCATGAGCGACCAGCTGCGCGCGCTCGGCATCGACCTGATCGAGGGCTTCGGTGCCGATCAGCTCGCACTCCAGCCCGACATGTTTGTGATCGGCAATGTCGTGAGCCGCTCGCGCAAACCGGACGGCACACCCAAATTTCCGCTGATGGAAGCCATCATGGACAGCGGCGCGGCCTACACCAGCGGCCCGCAGTGGCTGGCTGAACACGTGCTGCAGGGCCGCCACGTGTTGGCCGTGGCCGGCACCCACGGCAAGACCACCACCACCGCCATGCTGACCTGGATCCTGGAAGCGAATGGCCTGCAGCCCGGTTTTCTCATTGGCGGGGTGCCAATGAACTTCGGCGTGTCGGCACGCATGGGCGTCGGCAAGACCTTCACCATTGAAGCGGACGAGTACGACACCGCGTTCTTCGACAAACGCAGCAAATTCGTCCACTACCGGCCGCGCACGGCCGTCCTGAACAACCTCGAGTTTGACCACGCCGACATCTTTGAAGACCTGGCCGCCATCGAGCGCCAGTTTCACCACCTGATCCGGACCGTGCCGCCCTCGGGCCGTGTGGTGTCCAACGGGCTGGAAGAGAGCCTGGACCGCGTGCTGCACCAAGGCCTCTGGAGCGAGCTGCGCTCCTTCGGCGCCGCGGTGAGCGACTTCACCGCGGTGGGCGAACCCCATGCGTTTGAGGTGCTCAACCAAGGCAAGCCGGCCGGCCGCGTGGAATGGGCGCTCAGCGGCGTGCACAACCAGCTCAACGCGCTGGCCGCCATTGCTGCCGCCGAACACGTGGGCGTGGCCCCGGGGGATGCCGCGCGGGCGCTGGCCACCTTTGAGAACGTGCGCCGCCGCATGGAAGTGCGCGGCACCGTGGCGCGCACGGGCGGTGCCATCACCCTGTACGACGACTTCGCCCACCACCCCACCGCCATCCGCACCACACTGGACGGCCTGCAACGCCGCCTGGGCAGCCCGCGCGGGCGCATCCTGGCGGTGTTCGAGCCGCGCAGCAACACCATGAAGCTGGGCACGATGAAGTCGCAGTTGCCGTGGAGCCTGGAAGCGGCCGACCTCGCGTTCTGCCACTCGGGAGGGCTCGACTGGGACGCTGCCGAGGCCTTGGCTCCCATGGGCGCGCGCGCCCACGTGGGCACGAACATCGACCAGCTGGTGGCGCAGGTCGTGTCGGCCGCTCAACCCGGCGACCACATCGTCTGCATGAGCAACGGCGGGTTTGGTGGCGTGCACGAGCGCTTGCTGAAAGCGCTGGCCGCCTGACACTAGTAACTCAGGGCTTGGGCCGGCACATCGATGGAGATGACCGGCTTGGCCAGCGCCGCACTGGACGCCCGCGCAAACGCCATCGCCCACGCACGGTGCGCCTCGTCGCGAAAACGCTCTTCACCCACCGCTTCGGCCACAGCCAGGATCTTGTCGGCGGTCAGCACCTTGCCGGTGGGCCGGATGGGTTCGCAGCCGAGGAATGTGAACTGCTCGTCCAGCCAGCTGCGGGCCAGGTCGTGCGGCATCGGCTGCACCTCTTCCAGATCGAAAGGGTAGGTGGAACGGGCGCCCCAGCTCACGGTGACTTGGCTTCGCATGGTGGATCTCCTGATGGGTTCCCATTGTGGCCTTCAAGCGGGGCGAGTCACCCCGTGAAAGCCCGCAGGCCCCCTCAAGCCTTGGCCTTGCGCGCGGTCTGCACCGCACTCGACAACACCTCGAGTGCCTGCAGCGAATCGCCCCAGCCCAGGCAGGCGTCGGTGATGCTCTGGCCGTACTTGAGCGCACCCACCTCGTCCTTGCCCGGGGTGAACTTCTGCGCGCCGGCTTCAATGTGGCTCTCGATCATCACGCCGAAGATGCTGCGCGAGCCGCCGGTGATCTGGCCGGCGATGTCGCGCGCCACCTCCAGCTGCTTCTCGTGCTGCTTGCTGCTGTTGGCGTGGCTGCAGTCCACCATCAGGCGCGGGGGCAGTTTGGCGGCTTCGAGTTCCTTCACCGATGCGGCCACGCTGACTGCGTCGTAGTTGGGCGCCTTGCCGCCGCGCAGGATCACGTGGCAGTCTTTGTTGCCGTTGGTCTGCACGATCGCGACCTGGCCGTTCTTGTGCACTGAGAGGAAGTGGTGACCGCGCGAAGCGGCCTGAATGGCGTCGGTCGCAATCTTGATGTTGCCGTCGGTACCGTTCTTGAACCCGATCGGCGCCGAGAGGCCCGAGGCCAGCTCGCGGTGCACCTGGCTTTCGGTGGTGCGCGCGCCGATGGCTCCCCAGGCGATCAGGTCGCCGATGTACTGCGGCGAAATCACGTCGAGGAACTCGCTGCCCGCCGGCAGGCCCAGCCGGTTGATCTCGATCAGCAACTGGCGCGCAATGCGCAGGCCTTCGTCAATGCGGAAGCTCTCGCCGAGGTAAGGGTCGTTGATCAGTCCCTTCCAGCCCACCGTGGTGCGCGGCTTCTCGAAATACACGCGCATCACGATCTCCAGCGTGTCGGCGTATTTGTCGCGCAAAGGCTTCAGGCGACGCGCGTAGTCCACCGCCGCCACCGGGTCGTGGATCGAGCACGGGCCGATGATGACCAGCAAGCGGTCGTCTTTGCCGTGCAGGATGTCGTGGATGCGCTGGCGGGTCTGGCTGATCAGTGCTTCAACCGGCGTGCCGCCGATGGGAAAGAAGCGGATCAGGTGTTCGGGAGGGGGCAACACGGTGATGTCCTTGATGCGTTCGTCGTCGGTCTGGCTGGTCTTGTCGATCGAACGGGTGTGCCAGGCGTCGCTGCTGGCGGGGGCATGTTTCGCGGTCATCACGGGGCTCCTGGGG
>JANPKR010000581.1:0-3133 GCA_031426175.1 Hydrogenophaga sp.
TGCGATTTGACGCGCAGCGGCACCGCCCATTGGGCGTTCGCAACACTCAAGCCGGACGCGAGCGCAGATCCACCACGCGTTTGGCCTTGCCCTGGCTGCGCTCGACGCCGCCTTCGGGCTTGAGCTCCACCGCCACGCTGCTGCCCACATACACCTTCACTTCGTGCTGCAGCTGCTTTGCGGCAGCGCGCGCCTCGATGCTCTCGGGCGAGAGGCCTGCGCGTGTTTCCACCACCACGGTGAGGTTGTCCATCGGACCTTCGCGCGTGAGCACGCACTGGTAATGCGCGCTGAGCTCGGGACGCTTCAAGATCAGTTCCTCGATCTGCGTGGGGAACACGTTGACGCCGCGCACGATCATCATGTCGTCGCTGCGGCCGGTGATCTTTTCCATGCGGCGCATGGTGCGCGCGGTGCCGGGCAGCAGGCGCGTGAGGTCGCGCGTGCGGTAGCGGATGATCGGCAGCGCTTCCTTGGTCAGGCTGGTGAACACCAGCTCGCCCATCTCGCCGTCTGCCACCGGCTCGCCGGTTTCGGGGTCGATGATCTCGGGATAGAAGTGGTCTTCCCAGATGGTTGGTCCGTCTTTCGTTTCCACACATTCATTGGCCACGCCCGGGCCCATCACCTCCGACAGGCCGTAGATGTCGACCGCGTCGATGCCCATGCGCGCCTCGATCGCCACGCGCATGTCGTTGGTCCAGGGCTCGGCGCCGAAGATGCCGATGCGCATGCTGCTCTGGCGCGGGTCGATGCCTTGCCGCTCGAACTCATCAGCGATGGCCAGCATGTAGCTGGGCGTGACCATGATGATGTCGGGCTTGAAGTCCTGGATCAACTGCACCTGGCGCTCGGTCTGGCCGCCACCAAAGGGCACCACGGTGAGCCCCAGTTTCTCGGCGCCGTAGTGCGCGCCCAGACCCCCGGTGAACAGGCCGTAGCCGTAGCTCACATGCACCAGGTCACCAGGGCGCGCGCCGCTGGCGCGGATGCTGCGCGCCACCACCGTGGCCCAGGTGTCGATGTCCTTGATCGTGTAGCCCACCACCGTGGGTTTGCCGGTGGTGCCGCTGCTGGCGTGGATCCGCGCGCACTGCTCGCGCGGTACGGCAAACATGCCGAAGGGGTAGCTGTCGCGCAGGTCCTTCTTGGTGGTGAAGGGAAACTTCGCCAGGTCCTCGAGGCTGCGGCAATCGTCCGGGTGCACGCCGGCCGCGTCGAACTTGGCACGGTAGACGGGCGAGTTCGCGTAAGCGTGGCGCAACGTGGCCTGAAGGCGCTTGAGCTGCAGGCCACGCAACTCGTCGACGCTGGCCTTTTCAATCGGCTCCAGGGCAAAGGCTTTCATGGCTGTCCTTCTTCGGGGAACACGTTGCCGGGAATCTGAGCGCTCTTGCCGCGGAACATCGCCACCACCTCGCCGCGCTGGTTGCTCACGCGCATGTCGTAGATGCCGTGGCGGCCACTCAGGGTCTGCTCCACACCCTCGCAGGTGAGCACGTCGCCCGCGTGCGCTGGCCGCAAGAACTCGATGCTGCAGCCCGCGGCCACGGTGTTCTTGTTGTGGCTGTTGCAGGCAAACGCAAAGGTGGAGTCGGCCAGCGTGAAGATGAAGCCGCCGTGGCAGATCTGGTGGCCGTTGAGGTGCAGCGGCTTGACCACCATCCGGATGCTCGCCCGACCCGGCTCACAGACCAGCAACTCCATGCCCAGGGTGTCCTTGCTTGCGGTGTCCACCGCGAACATCGTTTCGCCGACCTTTTTCGCTCTTTCGTGGGGAGACATCATTCGCCCTTGAACTGCGCCGGGCGCTTTTCGCGAAACGCCATCACGCCCTCGATGTAGTCGTGCGTTTTGCCCAGCGCCGACTGCGTGTCGCGCTCCACGTCGAGGTGCTGGCTCAAGCTGCGCGTGGACGCATCGCGCAGCAGCGCGCGCGTGGCCACCAATGCCTGGGTCGGCATGGCGGCAAGTTTGCCGGCCATGGACAGCGAGGCGCCCACGCAGTCGTCGCTCACGTCCCAGATCATTCCCCACTCTCTGGCCTGCGCCGCTGGCAACTTGTCGCCGGTCATGGCCAGCGCCATCGCACGCGCCAGACCCAGGCGCTCCACCAGCAGCCAGCTGCCACCCGCATCGGGCACGAGACCGATCTTGCTGAAGGCCTGGATGAAACTGGCCCCGGAGGCGGCGATCGCGATGTCGCAGCACATGGCCAGCGACGCACCTGCGCCCGCCGCCACGCCGTTGACCGCCGCAATGGTGGGCATGCGAAGCCCCTGCAGGCGCCGCGCTGTGGGATTGAACGCCTGCTCGATCACGGGGCCGGGGTCGGCGCGTTTCACCAGCTCGGGACCGGGTTCAAAGTCAAACTCGGCCAGGTCGGCCCCGGCGCAAAAGCCGCGCCCGGCGCCTGTGATCACCAGCGCTCGCACCACCGGATTGGCTTCGGCCCGGTCCAGCGCCGTCCACAAGTCCCGGTGCATTTGCCGGGTGAAACTGTTGAGCGCATCGGGCCGGTTGAGCGTGACCAGGGCCACGGCCCCGCGCTCTTCGTACAAGACGGTGGCATCAGACATGGCGGTGGGTCTCCTCGGCGTGCGGTGTTGTTCGGTGCTGGCTCGGCGGTGCAATTTACCATTGACCAACCAATCGGTCGGTTAATGTTTTCCCTCGGTACCGACCGCTATAGTGAACGGCTTTCAACCGACACCGACACCCGAGGAGACCCCATGACCACCGCCACCGCGCCCGAATGCATCACCGTCCGCACCGAAGGTCGGGTGGGCATCATCACGCTCAACCGCCCCAAACAGCTCAACGCGCTCAACGAGCAACTGATGGACGAACTCGGCGCTGCGCTGAAAGCCTTCGATGCCGATGAAGACATCGGTTGCATGATCCTGACCGGCAGCGAAAAAGCCTTTGCCGCGGGAGCCGACATCGGCGCCATGGCCAGCTACACCTTTGCCGACGTCTACAAGGGCGACTACATCACCCGCAACTGGGAAACCATCCGCAGCATCCGCAAGCCTGTGATCGGCGCGGTCAGCGGCTTCGCGCTGGGTGGCGGCTGCGAGCTGGCCATGATGTGCGACTTCATCATCGCCGCCGACAACGCCAAGTTCGGCCA
>JANPKR010000582.1:0-2042 GCA_031426175.1 Hydrogenophaga sp.
GTTCATACGTTGAAGCGGTTGAACGCCTGCGCGTGACGCGCATGGGGCACACTCGCCGTCCATGAAACAGATCGAGTTGTCCTACGCGTTTGCCGCCCGCGCACCGGGCCGCTCCAGCGGCCATGCGCTGCTGCGCAACCCGATGATGGATGTGCTGCAGGCGGTTCACACCAGCGGCTCCATCTCGGCCGCTGCGCGCCAGCTGGACCTGTCGTACCGGCACGTGTGGGGGCAGCTCAAGGACTGGGAAGCCGCGCTGGGCCAGGCGTTGCTGTTCTGGGAGCGGGGCCAGGCCGCCCGCCTGACGCCGTTTGGTGAGCGCCTGCTCATGGCCGAACGGCTGGCACAAGCCCGCCTGGGGCCGCAGATCGAAGGCCTGCGCGCCGAACTCGAACGCGCCTTCGCCCGGGCTTTCGACGACGCGGGCGACGAAGGCGACAGCGAGGTGCTGACGCTCTACGCCAGCCACGACCACGCCCTGAGCACACTGCAGGAATTTGCAGCCACTCCGGCAGCGGGCGGCAAGAACACGGGACGTCTGCACCTGGACATTCGCTTTTGCGGCAGTGTGGACGCGATCCGTGCGCTCAACGAAGGCCGCTGCGCCCTGGCCGGTTTTCATGCGCAGCCTTTCGCCGCCTCGGGCAGCCAGAGCGCCCGCACCTACCGCCCGCTGCTCAAGCCCGGGCTTCACAAGATCATCGGCTTCGCGCGCCGCGCCCAGGGGTTGATGGTGGCTCCCGGCAACCCGCTGCACTTGCAAGACATGAACGATGTGGCGCGGCTTCAGGCGCGCTTTGTCAACCGCGCACTCGGCACCGGCACCCGCCTGCTGCTGGATGAATTGCTCACGCAGGCGCTGTTGATGCCCGAAGACATCACCGGCTTCGAGCGGGTGGAGAGCTCCCACGCCGCGGTGGCGCAAGCCGTGGCCAGTGGCGCAGCCGATGTGGGCCTGGGCACCGAGTACGCCGCCCGCACGCAAGGACTGGGTTTCGTGCCCCTCACCGAAGAGCGCTACTTGCTGGTGTGCCTCAAGACCGCGCTGGAACAACCCACCGTTCAACGTCTGCTGCAGCGCCTGCGCAGCCGGGCTTGGCAAGACCAGCTCTCGAGCCTGCCGGGTTATGTGCCGGACCACTGCGGTGAGGTGGCGGCCATGAAGCGCCTGCTCCCCTGGTGGGACTGAAGCAACGTCAGTTCTGAATGCGCCGCGCGATCTCCGCGACCAGCTGACGCGCCAGCACCAGCTTCGAAGCCCGTGGCAGTTCCAGCGTGCCGTGGGCGTCCACCAAAAGCAGCGCGTTGTCATCCTGCCCGAAGGTGTCGGGTCCGATGTTGCCCACCAGCAGGGGCACACCCTTGCGCGCCCGCTTGGCCTGGGCATGGGCCAGCAGGTCGTGGCTCTCGGCGGCAAAGCCCACGCAGTACAGCGTCCCGCTCTGCGCGCGCGGACTGGCCGCGATGCTGGCCAGGATGTCGGGGTTCTCTACAAACGACAGCGTGGGCACTTCGCCCGAACCATCTTTCTTGATCTTCTGGTCCAGCATCTGGGCCGGGCGCCAGTCGGCCACGGCCGCGGCCGACACAAACACAGTGGCGGCCTGGGCCAGGTGGTCCAGCGACTTCTGCATCTCCAGCGCCGACTTCACATTGATCCGTCCGACCCCTCGCGGCGTGGGCAGGCCCACGGGCCCAGCCACCAGCGTCACCTGGGCGCCGGCCTCGTGCGCAGCCCGCGCGATGGCAAAACCCATCTTGCCGCTGGAGAGGTTGGTGAGGCCCCGCACCGGGTCGATGGCTTCAAACGTGGGGCCAGCGCTCACCAGCACGTGCTGGCCCGCGAGCAGCTTGGGCGTGAAGAAGCGGATCAGGTCGTACAGAAGCTCTTCCGGTTCCAGCATGCGGCCGTCACCCGTTTCGCCGCAGGCCTGCTCGCCCGCGCCCACGTCGAGCACGGTGGTGCCGTCGGCGCGCAGCTGCTCGATGTTGCGCTGCGTGGCAGGGTGCGACCACATCTCGCGGTTCATGGCGGGCGCCAG
>JANPKR010000583.1:0-1747 GCA_031426175.1 Hydrogenophaga sp.
TCCAGCAAGGCTTTGGCGTGGGGGTTGTGGGCGGCTTTGCCCCCAACATCGCCCAGATCCTTGATCCTCCACATGACGATGTGGTGCAGCATCAGAACGCCTCTTCAGGCAGGGCCGCGCAGGTTTGGTCACGGCTGCTCACCACCTGAAGCCAAGCGCCGATTTTCGGCAGCTCGTAGTGGAAAAAGAAGCGCATGGCAGCGAGGCGCCCGGTTCGTGCAGCCGTCTCGGGCGCGGCGTGCGCGGCCAGCGCCACGTCCAGCCACACCCACGCCAGCACGGTGTGTCCAAAGGCCTGCAGATACGGCACGGCGTTGGCCAGCGCATCGGTTGGCTCACCGGTGGACCAGGCGGCCTTGGTGGCGGCGCCCACCTGCGCGAGCGCCTGGCCCAACGCATTGGCGTGGGCCGCGAATTCTTGCACGTGGATGGCGCGCTGGATCGTCGTGTTGATGCGCCCGGCCAGCAGTGTGAGGCCCTTGCCGCCTTCCATCAGCACCTTGCGGCCCAGCAGGTCCATCGCCTGGATGCCGTGCGTGCCTTCGTGGATCATGTTCAGGCGGTTGTCGCGCCAGTACTGCTCCACCGGGAAATCGCGCGTGTAGCCGTAGCCCCCGTGGATCTGGATCGCCAGGCTGTTGGCCTCCAGGCACCACTCGCTCGGCCAGCTTTTTGCAATGGGTGTGAGAACTTCGAGGAGCAGGCGCGCGTCGTCGGCGGTGGCAGCTTCGGCCGTGTGCTGCTCGTCCACCAGGCGCGCGCAGTAGAGCTCCAGCGCGAGCGCACCTTCGCAATACGACTTCTGCGCCAGCAGCATTCGTTTCACATCGGCGTGTTCGATGATGCGCACCGGCGGCTGCGCCGGGTCTTTGCCGGCCGGGCCCATCGGGCGGCCCTGCGGACGGTTCTTCGCATAGTCCAGACTGGCGAGGTAACCCGCCATGCCCAGCATGGTCGCAGCCATACCCACACCGATGCGGGCCTCGTTCATCATGTGAAACATGCAGTGCAGGCCCTTGCCCGCTTGACCCACGAGGTAGCCCACGGCGCCGGCCTCACCGCCCACCGGGTACTTGCCTTCGCCGAAATTGAGCAGCGTGTTGGTCGTGCCGCGCCAGCCGCACTTGTGGTTGAGCCCGGCCAACGCCACGTCGTTGCGCTCACCGGTCAGTTCACCGGCGGTGTTCACCATCTTCTTGGGCACGATGAAGAGCGAGATGCCGCGCGTGCCGGGCACCAGCTTGCCGTTCTCGTCAGGAATCTTCGCCAGCACCAGGTGGATGATGTTCTCGGTCAGCTCGTGCTCGCCGGCCGAGATCCACATCTTGTTGCCCTTGAGGCGATAGCGCGGGCCCAGCGGGTCGTCGGCGAAGTCGGCGCCGTCGGGCACGGCTCGGGTGGACACATCGCTCAGGCTCGATCCGGCTTGGGGTTCGGAGAGGCACATGGTCCCCGAGAAGCGACCCGAGAACTCGTTGAGCGCAAACACCTTTTTCTGCAAGTCGGTGCCGTGCACCATGAGCAGGTTGGCGTTGCCGGTGGTGAGCATGCCGCTGCCGATGCTGACCGAAGCCATGGCAAAGAACGCGTTGGCCGCGGCTTCCACGGTGTACGGCAGCTGCATGCCGCCCACGTCGTAGTCTTGCGCGGCACTCAGCATGCCGGAGGCCGCGTAAGCCTTCTGCGCCTCAAACGTGGCCTGCGGCAGGATCACGCGCTCGCCATCGAAGTGCGGCTCCTGCGTGTC
>JANPKR010000584.1:0-7372 GCA_031426175.1 Hydrogenophaga sp.
ATAACCGGCGGTGATCAGCGGAATCTTGTCGCCAGGGGCTTTTTCGGTCAGGGCGAAGGTGATGCCGGTGGACAGCGGCTGGAACACCGTGGCGCCACCGTTCTTGCCTTTGAGGCGTTCATAGCACTCCACGCCCCGATCTGTGGCGTAGCCGGTTTCGCATTCTTCAAACGACACTTTCACGCCGTTGATGCCACCACGCTCGTTGACCAGCTTGAGGTAGTCCACGTAGCCGTTGGCAAACGGCACACCGTTGGGCGCATAGGCGCCCGTGCGGTACACCAGCACCGGGAAGAATTGCTCCTTGGCTTGCGCCATGGCAGAGGGCGTCACCAACGCGGCCGACAAGCCGGCACAGGCGATGGACACGGACAGAACCAGATTTCGCAGCTTCATTTCGTTGTCTCCAAGTAAGAATCAAACACACAGATCAACACAAACACCATGACCCTTGGATGTCGGACGGCCAGCGCCGTTCCGAGCTCAGTGCGGAAAGGGCCAGAGCCGCAACTTCTGTTTGGCAATGCTCCAGAGCTTGGCCAGACCGTGGGGCTCCACGATGAGGAACCAGACGATGAGCGCGCCGAAAACCATGAACTCGGTGTGGGACACAGTGGCCGTGGAGATCTCCACGCCGAAGAGTGCGCCCACCGCGGGCAGAAACTGGTTGAGGAAGATGGGCAGCACGACGATGAAGGCCGCGCCGAAGAAGCTGCCCATGATCGACCCCATGCCGCCGATGATCACCATGAACAGCAACTGAAAGCTGCGGTCGATGGAGAAGGCCGCCGGCTCCCACGAGCCCAGGTGCACGAAGCCCCACAAACCACCTGCCACACCGATGATGAAGCTGCTCACGGCAAATGCGCTGAGCTTGGCGTACATCGGGCGGATGCCGATCACCGCAGCCGCCACGTCCATGTCGCGGATGGCCATCCACTCGCGTCCGATGGCCGAGCGCACCAGGTTCTTGGCCAGCAGTGCAAACACCACCAGGAAGCCCAGGCAGAAGAGGTACTTCTCCATCGGGGTGTTGATGGTCCAGCCCAGCACGCTGAGGTTGGAGACCGAGACCGAGCCCGAGGCGGTGTTGTTGGTGAACCAGCCGACACGCAGGAAAGCCCAGTCGCAGAAAAACTGCGCGGCCAGCGTGGCCACCGCGAGATAGAGGCCTTTGACACGCAGGCTGGGGATGCCGAAGAAGATGCCCACCAGCGTGGCGAAAAGGCCGCCCGAGAGCAGGGCGACGATCACCGGCATGCCGTCGATGCGAACGTAGGTGTTGTAGGCCATGTAGGCGCCCACGGCCATGAAGGCGCCCGAGCCCAGGCTGATCTGCCCGCAGTAGCCCACCAGGATGTTCACCCCGAGTGCGGCCAGTGCCAGGATCAGGAAGGGGATCAGGATGGCGCGGAACATGTACTCGTCGACCAGCATCGGCACACCGATGAAGGCAAAGGCGATGAAGGCCAGGATGACCCAGCGGTCCTGCGCGATCGGGAAGATCTGCTGGTCGGCGCGGTAGGAGGTCTTGAATTGACCGTTTTCACGGTAGAACATGCTGCTAGCCCTTTCTTTGTTGTTGTTGTGGGGTCAGACGCGATCGATGATCTTCTCGCCGAACAAACCTTGTGGCCTGAACAGCAGGAACACCAGCGCGAGCACATAGGCAAACCAGATTTCGATGCCCCCGCCCACGTAAGGGCCGAGGTAGACCTCGGAGAGCTTTTCGCCCACGCCGATGATCAGGCCGCCGATGATGGCGCCGGGCACCGAGGTGAGGCCGCCCAGGATGATCACGGGCAGGGCGCGCAGGGCCACCGTGGTGAGCGAGAACTGCACGCCCAGCTTGGAGCCCCAGATGATCCCGGCCACCAGCGCGGTGATGCCGGCCACGAACCAGACGATGACCCAGATGCGGTTGAGCGGAATGCCGATCGACTGCGCAGCCTGGTGGTCGTCAGCCACGGCCCGCAGCGCGCGCCCGGTGGAGGTTTTCTGGAAAAACAGCGAGAGCACAGCCACCAGCAAGGCGGCCACACAGGCGGCGTAAACGTCTTCGAGGTTGACCAGCACGCCGCCTTCGAACAACCCTTCGAACAGGAAGATCGGATCCTTGGGCATGCCCACATCGATCTGGTAGATGTCCGAGCCGAAGATGGTCTGGCCCAGGCCGTCGAGGAAATAGGTGATGCCCAGCGTGGCCATGAGCAGCGTGACACCCTCCTGGTTGACCAGGTGGCGCAGCACCAGGCGCTCGATGAGCCAGGCCAGCACGAACATGAGCGCACCGGCCATGAGGAAGGCGATCAGGTTACCCAGGAACTTGTCCTCAATGCCCAGCCAGCCCGGCACCCAGCCCGAGAACCGCGCCATGGCGAGCGCCGCGAACAGCACCATGGCGCCTTGCGCAAAGTTGAAGACGCCCGAGGCCTTGTAGATGAGCACGAAGCCCAGCGCCACCAGTGAATACAGCATGCCGGCCATCAGGCCGCCGAGAAGAGCTTCAAGAAAAAATGCCATGGTGTTTCTCGCTCAGTGACTCGTGCCGAGGTAGGCACTGATGACCTCCTCGTTGTTGCGAACTTCTTCGGGCGTGCCGTCGCCGATCTTCTTGCCGTAGTCGAGCACCACCACGCGGTCGGAGATGTCCATCACCACGCCCATGTCGTGCTCGATCAGCACGATGGTGGTGCCGAACTCGTCGTTCACATTGAGGATGAAGCGGCTCATGTCCTGCTTCTCTTCCACGTTCATGCCGGCCATGGGTTCGTCCAGCAGCAGCACCTGGGGCTCCATGGCCAGCGCCCGGCCCAGGTCCACCCGCTTTTGCAAGCCGTAGGGCAGGGTGCCCACGGGCGTTTTGCGAAACGCCTGGATCTCCAGGAAGTCGATGATGTGTTCGACGAACTCGCGGTGTGTCTCTTCTTCTTTCTGCGCCCCGCCGATCCCGAACGGGTTGCGAAACGCCTGCGCAAACAGGTTGCTTTTGATGCGCAGGTTGCGCCCGGTCATGATGTTGTCGATCACGCTCATGCCCTTGAAGAGCGCGAGGTTCTGGAAGGTGCGCGCGATACCCATCTCGGCCACCTGACGGCTGTTCATGTGCTTGAAGGTCTGGCCGCGAAAGCTGATCGAGCCCTCTTGCGGCTGGTACACGCCGTTGATGCAGTTGAGCATGGAGCTCTTGCCTGCGCCGTTGGGCCCGATGATGGCGCGCACCTCGTGCTCGCGCACGTTGAAGCTGATGTCGGTCAGCGCCTTGACGCCGCCGAACCGAAGGCTGATGTTGTTGACGTCGAGGATGACGTCGCCGATCTTTTTGCTCATGGTTTGTGTGCGTGGGGCTTCAGGCAGCGGCTTTCACCGGGGCAAATGTCTTGGCGTCACCCAGCTTCAAGGTGGCGCTGACCGAGCCGCTGCGCCCGTCCTCGAACTTCACCTGGGTTTCGATGTACTGCTCGGTCTTGCCGCTGTAGAGCGCGTCCACCAGCGCGGCGTAGCGCTCGCTGATGAAGCCGCGGCGCACCTTGTTCGTGCGGGTGAGCTCACCGTCGTCGGCGTCCAGCTCCTTGTGCAGCACCAGGAAGCGGCTGATCTGGCTGCCCGCGAGCAGCTCGTCGCGGCTGAGGTCGGCATTGACCTTCTCCACGCAGTCGCGGATGAGTTCGTACACCTCGGGTTTCTGCGCCAGATCGGTGTAGCCGGCGTAGGAGAGGTTGCGCCGCTCGGCCCAGTTGCCCACGGCTTCGAAGTCGATGTTGAGCATCACGCACACGCGCTCACGCTTGTCGCCCAGGGCCACGGCTTCCTTGATGTACGAGAAGAACTTCAGCTTGTTCTCCACGTACTTGGGCGCGAACATGGCGCCGTCGTGAGCGCCACCCATGATGCGACCCACGTCTTTCACGCGGTCGATGATTTTCAAGTGGCCCGAAGCGTCTATGAAGCCGGCGTCGCTCGTGTGGTACCAGCCATCGGCTGTGAGCACCTCGGCCGTGGCGGTCGGGTTTTTGTAGTAGCCCTTCAAGAGGCCGGGTGACTTCACCAGGATCTCGCCGCTCTCGCTGAGCTTGATCTCCACGCCCTCGCAGGGCACACCCACGGTGTCGGCGCGGGCTTCGTGGTCCGGCTGCAGGCAGACGAACACGGCGGTCTCGGTGGAGCCGTAGAGTTGCTTGAGGTTGATGCCGATGGAGCGGTAGAAGCTGAAGAGGTCGGGTCCGATGGCCTCTCCGGCGGTGTAGGCCACACGCACGCGGCTCATGCCGAGGTTGTTGCGCAGCGGTCCGTAGACGAGCCAGTCGCCCAGGCGGTACTTGATCGAATCCACCAGTCCGATGGCCTTGCCGTCCATCCGCGTGGGGCCCACGCGGCGCGCGACATCCATGAAGTAATGGAACATGCGGCGCTTGAGGGCGCCGGCGTCTTCCATGCGGATCATCACGCTGGTGAGCAGACCTTCGAACACACGCGGTGGGGCAAAGTAGTAGGTGGGACCGACTTCCTTCAGGTCGATGGTGACGGTGGCGCCCGACTCCGGGCAGTTCACCACGTAGCCCGCCACCAACCACTGCGCATAGGAAAAAATGTTCTGTCCGATCCAGGCCGGTGGCATGTAGGCCAGCACTTCGTCGGAGGGGGTGAGTTTGTCGAAGCGCGTGCCGACGTCGGCGCGGTTGATCAGTGTGTGGTGGGTGTGCACCACGCCCTTGGGGTTGCCGGTGGTGCCGCTGGTGAAGAACATGGCGGCCACGTCATCGGGCTTGCACGCTGCCACGTGTTCGCCGAACAGTTGGGGGTGGACCTTGGCGTGGGCCTGTCCAGCAGCGATCAGCTCTTCCACACCGCCCAGGCCGGGCTGGTCGTAGTTGCGCAGGCCACGCGGGTCGTCGTAGTAAATGTTGGAGAGCTGCGGGCATTGCTCGCGGATCTCCAGCATCTTGTCGACCTGTTCCTGGTCTTCCACCACGCAGAAACGCACCTCGGCGTTGTTGATCGGGAAGACGCATTCGCCACCCACCGCGTCCTGGTAAAGCGGTATCGGGATCGCACCCAGCGACTGTGCGGCCAGCATGGTGGCGTAGAGGCGGGGCCGGTTGGCGCCGATCACCACCATGTGTTCGCCGCGGCGCAGTCCGGCCTGGTGCAGACCGCAGGACAGGGCCTCGACCAGCCGGGCCATGTCAGCCCAGGTGGTGGTTTGCCAGATGCCGTATTCCTTCTCGCGCATCGCCGGGGCGCCGGGGCGGCGCTGGGCGTGGTCCAGCAGCAGCTGGGGGAACGTCGTTTGCATGTGTGTCTCCTGGGCCCGTCGGGCCTCGGCGTTTGAATGTCCCGCACAGGACACTCTTTGATGAAGCGGATCGTATGACGGTGTTTGACGTCATGTTGTCCGTACGACGACAATTGCGGGTCATCCCTCCTAGGACTTTCCCCTACGGGTTTGCGTCCCTCGCTGCACATGAGTCCTTTCACACCTCACCGCTCCGGCCACGATCTGCGCGATCGCGCGCGGGCGCCCACCGAAGCCGAGCTGGCCGAGATTCCCTGGCTGCAACGCCTGTCCCCCACCGAGCGGGACCGCGCCGTTGAGTCCCTGGTGGTGGGTGATGCCGATGCGGGCGACTACATCTGTCGCTTCGGGCGGCCAGTGACCTACTGGTTTGGTCTGGTGGATGGCCTGCTCAAGATGAGCAACGACGATTCACAAGGCCCGGTGGTCACGTTCACAGGGGTTGCGCCCGGTGGCTGGTTTGGCGAGGGCACGGTGCTCAAGCACGAGCAGTACCGCTACAACATCCAGGCGCTGCGCAAGAGCCGCGTCGCCGGCCTGCCGGTGGACACCTTCGACTGGCTGCTCGACCACTCGATCGGTTTCAACCGCTTCGTGATGCACCAGCTCAACGAGCGCCTGGGCCAGTTCATTGCCGCGCGCGAGATCGACCGCCTGAACAGCCCCGACCTGCGCGTGGCGCGCAACCTCGCGTCCTTGTTCCATCCGCTGCTTTCGCCCAACGTGGCCGGCGTGCTGCGCATCACCCAGCAGGAGCTGGCCTACCTGGTGGGCCTGTCGCGCCAGCGCACCAACGAAGCCCTGACCACACTGGCCGCCAAGGGCTGGATACGGGTGGAGTACGGCGGATTGCGTGTGCTGGATCTCGCGGCGCTGAGGTCCGGGCAATTGGATGAATCATGACCCCCACGCTCCGCCGCTGCGCGCGTCGCTGCCCCCCACGGGCTGACCTGGCTTGGGAGCGACCCAGCGCGGCGGACCATCTGGGATGATCGCCCCATGACAACCGACAAACCCGCCCGCACGCTCAAGCTCACCCCGGGCGCTGCTCCCAAAAAACCCGCCGATCCGTTAGCCCCGCGTCGCGCGCCGGTGCGCCCGCCCGGCCCGGCCCGCGCCAAGAGCGTGTCGGCCTCTGCACCCAAACCGCCGCGTGAACCGGCCAAACCCTACGGCACCCAGCGCGGTGGACCAGAGGGCGAGCGCAACGAGCGCCCGCGCTACAACGCTGATCGCCCTCGGATGGGTCCGGCCGCGGCACCCCGAGGTGACGACCGTGGCTGGAGCGAGCGCCCCGCGCCGCGTCGCGAGGACGACCGTTATGGCGCTCCCGATCGACCACAGAGCAGCCCGTCCGCCGCACCGCGCCCACCCCAACCCCACCGACCCGATCTCGCTCGCGTGGGCAACGTGCGCGGCGAAATCCGCCTCAACAAGCGCATGGCCGATCTGGGCCTTTGCTCGCGCCGCGAGGCCGACGAATGGATCGCGCGCGGCTGGGTGCTGGTCAACGGAGAGCCCGCCGTGATGGGCATGCCGGTGGCACCCGATGCGAAGGTGGAGGTGCTGCCCCAGGCGCGCCACCAGCAGGCCGGGCAGGTCACCATCCTGCTCAACAAGCCGGTGGGCTATGTGAGCGGCCAGCCCGAAGACGGGCACGAGGCCGCCGCCACGCTGATCGGTGCGCCCAGCCAGTGGCGCGGCGACGCCAAGAACCCGGCGGACGGCCGCCGCTTCGCGCCCGAACACACGCGCGGTCTGGCCCCGGCCGGTCGCCTCGACATCGACTCCACAGGCCTGCTGGTGCTCACGCAGGACGGCCGCGTGGCGCGCACGCTGATCGGCGAGAGCAGTGGCGTGGAGAAGGAATACCTGGTGCGCGTGCAGTTCGCGCCCAACGGCCCGATGGGCGCAGGCGTGATCGCCGAGAACGTGCAGGCGATCTTTCCGCCGCACCAGCTGGCCCGGCTGCGCCACGGCCTGAGCCTGGACGATCAGCCCCTCAAACCCGCGCAGGTGGATTGGCAAAACCCCGAGCAGCTGCGCTTTGTGCTGGTGGAAGGCAAGAAGCGCCAG
>JANPKR010000585.1:0-9856 GCA_031426175.1 Hydrogenophaga sp.
CGAGGACACGAAGTTCCAGAACACGTGGCGTTCGCCCAGCGGCTCGCCGCCAAACACCATCAGCGTGCTTTTGGTTCGGGCTGTGATCACGGCGTCGGTGTCGTTGCCGAACACCAGCAACTGGCCCGGCTCGTAAGTCACACCGGCGTGTTCGATTTCGCCGCGCGCCACGTAGACCGCCTGCTCGCTGTAGCCGCCCGGCAAGGCCAGGCTCGCGCCGGCCTGCCATTCGGTGTGCAGGTAGAACAGCGGCGAGTGCGTTTTCACCGGGCTGGCCATGCCGTAGGCTTCGCCCGCGATCAGCCGCATCCACACGCCGTCGCGTTCCTGCACCGGCAGGTCGGCCGACGGGTAGTGGGTGAACGCGGGGTCGGTTTCTTCATCGGCTTCGGGCAGGGCCACCCAGAGCTGCATCAGCTCCAGGCCGCCGCCGGCGAACGAGTCGGGGTGCTTGAAGCGCTCCGAATGCGAGATGCCGCGCCCGGCCGTCATCCAGTTCACGTCGCCGGGATTGATGAGCTGGTCAACACCCAGGCTGTCGCGGTGATGGACCTGGCCGCTGAGCAGATAGCTCACGGTGGACAGGCCAATGTGCGGGTGCGGCCGCACATCGGCGGCGTGCGTGTCTTCGGGCGCGATGGTCACCGGCCCGGCGTGGTCGACAAAGATCCAGGGGCCGACCATGCGGCGCTTGGCATACGGCAGCACACGCCGCACCTTCAGACCGTGGCCCAGGTCGGCAGCGCGGGCGGTGATCACCATTTCCAGCATCGTGTTTTCCTGTTCAGGCCTCGGCCGTGATGCGGCCCATCTTGCCGTTCTGAAAATCGGTGAAGGCCTGGTGGATCTCGGCCTCTGTGTTCATCACGAACGGCCCATAGCCCACCACCGGCTCGTTGATCGGCTCACCACTCATCCAGAGCACGGTGCTGTCTTCCAGCACGTCCAACGTCACGCCCTCGCCGTCCCGCGAGAACACGGGCAAGTTGGCCGCCACCACTTCCTTTCCGTCGGACAGGCGCAATCGCCCGCGCAGCACCAGCGGTGCCGTGGTGTGGCCTGCCGCCGCCGGCAGGGTCACGGTGTGACCGGCCTTCAGGCGCAGGTCCCACACCTGCATGGGCGTGAAGGTGTGGGCCGGGCCTTTTGCGCCGAGCAACTCGCCCGCGATGATGCGCGCCGTGCCGGCACCCGCCCCGTTCACATCCAGCAAAGCGACCTCGGGAATCTGCTCGCGGGTGATGCCCTGGTAGCCCGGCGCGGCCATCTTGTCGCGCGCCGGCAGGTTCACCCACAGCTGCACCATCTCGAAGGCGCCGCCGGTTTTGGCGAAGCGCTCGCCGTGGTATTCCTCGTGCACGATGCCGCTGGCCGCGGTCATCCACTGCACCTCACCGGGGCCGATGGTGCCGCCGCCGCCGCTGGAGTCGCGGTGCGAGACCTCGCCGTCGTACACGATGGTCACGGTCTCGAAGCCGCGGTGCGGGTGCTGGCCCACGCCGCGCTGCTTCGTGGTGGGCTCGAAGCGCGTGGGGCCGCCGTAGTCGAGCATGAGGAAGGGCGAGAAGCGCTCGGGCCGGTCGTTGTACGAAAACATGCTGCGCACCGGAAAGCCGTCGCCGACCCAATGGCCGCCGGCGCTGCGCTGGATGAAAGAAACGGTTTTCATGGGGCTGTTCTCCTGTGGAAAGCCCACTTTACCGGGCCTGCTCTGGACTGATAAGTCGGTAAGATCACAAATCATTTTTCAATGAACCGAACAATCCGATGAACCCGCAAAACCCCGACCTCAACGACACGCTGATGTTCGTGCGCGTGGCGCAGGCCGGTGGCTTCAGCGCGGCAGCCCGGCTCATGGGCATGCCCACCTCCACGCTGAGCGTGCGCGTGGCCAGGCTGGAGCAGCGCCTGGGTGTGACGCTGCTGCAGCGCACCACCCGCCGCCTGCACCTGACCGAAGCGGGCCAGACCTACCTGGCACAGGCCGCGAGCGGGCTCGAAGACATCCTGCAGGCCGAGGCGCAGCTCGATGCAGGCAAACACGAGGCGCGGGGCCTGCTGCGCATCACGCTGCCCATCGACATGGGCGACGACCAGCTGCTGGGCATCCTCAGCGGCTACCGCGCGCGCCACCCGGGTGTGGCCGTGGAGCTGCTGTTTTCCGACGCCCGGCTTGACCTCGTGGCGCAGGGGCTCGACCTCGCGCTGCGCGCCGGCGAGCTGGCCGACTCCAGCCTAGTGGCGCGCCAGATCGGCCAGGCGCGCTGGGCGCCCTTTGCCCACCCCGACTACCTCTCGCGCGCGCCAGCGCTGCGCACGCCAAAAGACCTGACGCAACACGCCACGCTGTGCTTCAGCCCGCTGGGGCGCGACAGCTGGACGCTCACACGCGGCAAGACCCGCGCGCAAGTGCCGCTGCACTGCGCCTTCGCCGCCAACGACATGCGGCTCATTCGCCAGCTCGCGCTCGACGGCCAGGGCGTGGCGCTGCTGCCCGATTACGTGTGCCGCCGCGAGGTGGGCCACGGCCAGCTGGTACCGCTGCTGCCGGGCTGGCACGCGCGCACCGACCCGATCCACCTCGTGTACCCGGGCCAGCGTTTCGTGCCGGCCAAGCTGCGGCATTTCATTGATGAGGCCGGGCCGGCGCTTTCGGCTCTGTTCGAGCGCTGAGCGCTAAGCTTCACCCCCCATGCGCATCGAACAGCTCCGCCAACGCCTGCAGTCCCTGGGCGCCAACCCGCGCCACACCCAGCGCGTGCTGCGCCTGTGGTCACAGGCCCTGCCTCAGGACAGTGGCCGGCGCGAGCTGTCGCACTTTTTGCCGGCCACGCTGGTGGCGGCTTTGCCTGAGGTGGCCAGCAAGCTCGCGGGTCTGGCGGTGCTGCAATCGGAACACCCGGGCGAAGACGGCTCGGCGCGCCTGCTGGTGGCGCTGGCCGACGGCCAGACGGTGGAGAGCGTGCTGCTGCCGCGCGACGGCCTGTGTGTGTCCACGCAGGTGGGTTGCGCGGTGGGCTGCGTGTTCTGCATGACGGGCCAGAGCGGACTCATTCGCCAGGTCGGCAGCGCGGAGATCGTGGCGCAGGTGGCGCTGGCCCGCAAGATGCGGCCGGTGAAGAAGGTGGTGTTCATGGGCATGGGCGAGCCCGCGCACAACCTGGACAACGTGATGGAGGCCATCGACCTGCTCGGCACTGTGGGCAACATTGGCCACAAGCAACTGGTGTTCTCCACGGTGGGCGATCCGCGCGTGTTCGAAGCCTTGCCGCTGGCCCGCGTGAAGCCGGCGCTCGCGCTCTCGCTGCACACCACCAAGGCCGACCTGCGCGAACAGCTGCTGCCCCGCGCCCCGCGCATGGCGCCCGACGAACTGGTGGAGGCCGGTGAGCGCTACGCGCGCGCCACGGGTTATCCCATCCAGTACCAGTGGACACTGCTACAGGGCATCAACGACGGGGACGACGAAATCGAAGGCATCGTGCGCCTGCTGCACGGCAAGTACGCCGTGCTCAACATGATTCCGTACAACGCGGTCGACGGTCTGCCCTACCAGCGCCCGAGCTGGGAGCAGGCCGCGGACATCGCGCGGCGCCTGCACCGCCGCGGCATCCTCACCAAGCTGCGGCAGTCGGCCGGGCAGGACGTGGAAGGTGGGTGTGGGCAGCTGCGGGCTCGATCGGTGACACGGGTCCATCCCGTCAAGATCACCGCGCGTCCGTCCCGCACGCTGTAGCGAAGGCCCGACCGCTCAGGCGGACTCGATGCGCAGCCGCCCCTGCTGCGCCGACAGCGAACGGCCGAGCAGGCTGGTGGCGGCATACACCGCCTCGATGGTGGGTGTGGGCTGGCCGGTGATGCGCCCGAGTTCGACCACCGAGCCCACCAGCGCTTCGAGCTCCAGTGCGCGGCCATGTTCGACGTCCTGCAGCATCGACGTCTTGTGGGCGCCCACGGCTTCGGCGCCGGCGATGCGCTGCTCCAGCGTGATCTTGAAGCGCACGCCCAGGGCCTCGGCCACGCCCTGGGCTTCGGTCATCATGCGGCTGGCCAGTGTGCGGGTGGCCGGGTAGCGGCATATGTCTTCCAGCGTGGCGTGGGTGAGTGCGCTGATCGGGTTGAAGCTCAGGTTGCCCCACAGCTTGACCCAGATCTCGCTGCGGATGTCCTTGGCCACCGGCGCCTTGAAGCCGGCGCGCATCATCACTTCAGACAGCGCGCTGATGCGTTCGCTGCGCGAGCCGTCCAGTTCGCCCAGCGTGAACCGGTTGCCTTCGATGAGCTTCACCACGCCCGGCGCCACCAGCTCGGCCGCCGGATACACCACGCTGCCGATGATGCGTTCGGGTTCGATGTGCGCGGCCAGCCGCCCGCCCGGATCGACACTGTCCAGCCCCATGCCTTCGTGGGCACCGGGCAACTTGTGGAAGTACCACCACGGTATCCCGTTGATCATGGTGACGACCATGGTGTTCGGGCCGAACAGCGCCCGCAGGTCGGGCAGCAAGTCGCCCACCTGGTGCGCTTTCACGGTCAGCAGCACCACATCTTGCGGGCCCGCCTCGGCCATGTGCTGCACCGCCTTGGCGGTGGCCGCATGTTCCTCACGGCCGTCTTCCAGAATCAGCTTGAACCCATTGGCGCGGATCGCTTCCAGATTGCGATTGCGCGCAATGAAGGTCACTTCTTCGCCCGCCAGCGCCAGTTTGGCACCCAGATACCCGCCGATTGCACCGGCACCCACCACCGCGAATTTCATCCCGTGACTCCGAACAAGGCCAAACGCCCAGACAAGCTTATACCGCCCGCGCCTCGGTGAGGCGCGTCATGTTGCGGGCTGCGCCCCACAGCGGCCACACCAGCAGCGCGATGGCCAGGAAGAACAGCGAGCCCACCAGCGGGTTGGACCAGAAGATCGACAGACTGCCCTGGCTGAGCAGCATCGACTGACGGAAGCTCGTCTCGGCCATGTCGCCCAGCACCAGCGCCAGCACCAGCGGCGCCAGCGGGTACTTCAGCTTCTTGAAGAGGTAGCCCATCACGCCGAAGACCATCATCATCACCACATCGAACATCGAGTTGTTGACGGTGTAGGCGCCGATCGCGCAGATCACGATGATCACCGGCGCGATCACCGAAAACGGAATGCGCAAGATGGCCGCCCACCAGGGCACGGTGGTCAACACGACGATCAGGCCCACGATGTTGCCCAGGTACATGCTGGCAATCAGCCCCCACACAAAATCCTTCTGCTCGACGAACAACATCGGTCCGGGCTGCAGGCCCCAGATCAGCAGACCGCCCAACAGCACGGCGGCGGTCGGTGAGCCGGGGATACCCAGCGTCAGCATCGGCAGCAGCGCGGCGGTGCCCGCGGCGTGCGCGGCCGTTTCCGGCGCGATCACCCCCTCGACGTTGCCCTTGCCGAAGGTCTCGGGTTCTTTCGCGAAACGCCGAGCCATGCCGTAGCTCATGAACGAGGCCGGCGTGGCGCCGCCGGGCGTGATGCCCATCCAGCAGCCGATGGCGGTGGAGCGCAGGAAGGTCTTCCAGTACTTGAAGATCTCGCCCCACGTCTCCCACACCACCTTGGGGCTGATCTTTGCGCTCTTGCCCTTGAACGACAGACCTTCCTCCATCGTCAGCAAGATCTCACCAATGCCGAACAAGCCGATCACGGCAATCAGGAAGTTGAAACCCTTGAGCAGTTCGGGCATGCCGTAGGTCATGCGCAGCTGGCCGGTGACCATGTCCATGCCCACCGCCGCCAAGGCAAAGCCGAGCATCATCGACGCGATGGTCTTCGCCGCCGGCTCCTTGCTCATGCCGATGAAACTGCAGAAGGTGAGCAATTGCACCGCGAAGAACTCGGCCGGCCCGAACTTCAAGGCGAACCGTGCCAGCAGCGGCGCCAGAAACGTGATCAGCGCCACCGCAAAGATGGCACCGACGAACGAACTGGTGAAGGCTGCTGTGAGCGCCTGCGCGGCACGCTGCTTTTGCGCCATCGGGAAGCCGTCGAAGGTGGTGGCCACCGACCAGGGCTCGCCCGGGATGTTGAACAGGATCGAGGTGATCGCACCGCCAAACAGCGCACCCCAGTAGATGCAGCTCAGCATGATGATCGCCGAGGTCGGGTTCATGCTGAAGGTCAGTGGCAGCAAGATGGCGATGCCGTTGGCGCCACCCAGACCGGGCAACACGCCGATCAGGATGCCCAGCGTGATGCCGATCAGCATGTAGCCCAGGTTGGGCAGGGTGAGCGCGACCGAGAAGCCGCCCGCGAGGCTGGAGAGTTCGTCCATGGGATGAGCCGCCTTACAAGCCGAGCATGCGCTCGATGGGACCTTTGGGCAGCATCACGAGGAACCAGCGCTCGAACACCACGAAGAAAAACAGCGGCACGCCGATGGCGACCGGCAATGTGACCGCCCACCGGTAGCGGCCATAGCGAAACATGAAGTAGCCGATCAGCAGCGCCGACGCGATGTAGATCCCGATGCCGAAGATCAGCGCCACATAAACCACCATCGGGACGAACACGGCCATCACCAGTCGAAGCTGCTCGTGTTCGGCAAACACCTCCGTATCGCGTTTCCAGCGACGCATCTGGCTCAGGAGGATCCAGCCGCTGGAGCCTGCCAGCATCAGGCCGATGTAGAAGGGAAAGTAGCCCGATTTCGGACCGTCGTCCCCCCACCCGCTGCCCACTCGCTGGCTGTCGATGATGACCAGCACGGCCACCACGAACAGAAATGCAGCCATCAGCAACTCAGGCCAGCGCGCGCCCAATTTTTCGCTGGAGGGCGTTGCTTCCGGTGCGCTGGAACCAACCGATTCAACTGTCATGATCCGACTCCTGCGCATTGCAACAAGCGGTGCGCTTTCCTGAACAAAAAAAGAGGTCGCCCACGAGCGACCGCGACAACAGGAGCGCCGGATCGCACGCTCCTGCCGGGTTTTGCGATGGACCGGCTCACTGAGCCAGGAAGCCCGATTCCTTCATGAGCACACGGTGCATCTGCTCGTTTTTGCCCAGCCAGTCCACAAACTCCGGACCGGCCAGCGCGGTGGTGTTGAAGGCGCCCTTGTCCATGAAGTCCTTCCACTCGGGCAAAGCGCGGATCTTCTTGAACAGTTCGTTGTAGAAGCCCACTTGCTGGGGCGTGACACCGGGCGGCATGAAGATGCCGCGCAGCATGACGTAGTCGACCGGCAGGCCCGCGCTGGCGCAGGTGGGCACGTCGGCCCAGGACTGGGTGGGTGTCAGCTTGGTCTTGTAGGGCATGGCGGCTTTGTCAAACACGCACAAAGCCCGCAGCTTGCCGGCGCGCCAGTGCGACTCGGCCTCGATCGGGTTGTTGACCGTGGAGTTGATGTGGTTGCCCACCAGCTGCACAGCCACGTCACCACCGCCCTTGAACGGGATGTAGGTCACCTTCTTGCCAGCGGCCTTTTCGATCATCGCGGTGATGATCTGGTCTTCCTGCTTGGAGCCGGTGCCACCCATCTTCATGGTGTTGGGCGGCGCAGCCTTGATGGCCTCGAAGTACTCCTTGGCCGTCTTGTGGGGGGAGTCGGCATTGACCCACAGCACAAACTGGTCCAGCGCGAGCATCTGCACCGGTGTCAGGTCGCGCCAGTTGAACGGGACGCCGGTGGCCAACGGCGTGGTGAACAGGTTGGACAGCGTGATGACGATCTTGTGCGGGTTGCCCTTGTCACCCTTGACGTCGAGAAACCCCTCGGCGCCGGCACCACCGGACTTGTTGACCACGATGATCGGCTGCTTCATCAGGTTGTTCTTGGCGACCACGCCCTGGATGAAACGCGCCATCTGGTCGGCACCGCCGCCGGTGCCCGCCGGCACCACAAACTCAACCGGCTTCTCCGGCTCCCAGGCAGATGCGGGCGCGGCAGCAACCAGGCCCGCCAGGGCGGCTGCGAGAACGGCCCAGGGACGCGGGCTGACACGATGGAAGGTGGAAATCATGGGGTCTCCTCGGGGGGGGGTGGGTCCGACCTGCAAGGGATTGGCCGGAACCATGAAGTTTCAAAAATTCGCACTCTTTCGTAAAGTCAGGGTTTCTTCAGTCTGGGATAAGGAAAAGCTTAACTATCGATGTCGAGGCCTCAACCCAGACCCAGTTTTTGGGCCAGGCCGATGCGCTGCAGCTTGCCCGTGGCGCCCTTGGGGATCTCGTCCATGAAGAGAATCTTTTTCGGCACCTTGTAGTCGGCCGCACGCGCACCCACAAAGGTTTGCAGCTCGCGCTCGGTGGCCTGCTGGCCTTCGCGCAGCACCACCACCGCAGCGACTTCCTCGCCCAGCTTGGCGTGCGGCATGCCGAAACACACCACCTGCGCAACGCCGGGGTGGTCCATCAGGATCTCGTCGACCTCGCGCGGGCTGACCTTCTCGCCACCCCGGTTGATGATCTCCTTGAGCCGCCCGGTGATGCTGATGTAGCCGTCCTCGTCCATCACGCCCTGGTCGCCGGTGCGGAACCAACCGTTCAGGAAGCCTTCGGCGTTGGCCTTGGGGTTGTTCTCGTAGCCGGCCGTCACGTTGGGGCCGCGAATGACGATCTCGCCGGTGTTCTCCAGCCCGGTGCCGCGTGGCAGCAGCGTGCCGTCCTCGGCCATGATGGCCACCTCGGGGCCGGCCGCCTGCCCGACGGTGCCGGGCTTGCGCACGGCGGGCGGCAGCGGGTTGCTGGCCATCTGGTGGGTGGCCTCGGTCATGCCGTAGCTCTCGATCAGCGGCGCATGAAAGGTGGCCTCCAACTCCTTGATCACCTGCGGCGGCATCGAGGAGGACGACGAGCGCAGGAAGCGCAGGGGATGGCGCGCAATGATGTCCGCGCTCTTGGACGCCCGCGAGACGATGGCCTGGTGCATGGTGGGCACCGCCGTGTACCAGGTGGGGTGGGCCTCGTCCATCCAGCCAAAGAACTTGAGCGCGTTGAAGCCGGGTGTGCAGAACACCTGTGAGCCGGCTGCCAGCGGCGCCAGCACCCCGGCGATCAGCCCATGGATGTGGAACAGCGGCATGATGTTCAGCCCGCAGTCGGCGGCGGTGAACCGCAGCGTGTTGCGGATGTGGGTGGCCGAGGCAGCCAGGTTGCGCTGAGACAGCGGCACGATCTTGGGCCGCGAGGTGGTGCCCGAGGTGTGCAGCACCATCGACACGTCGTCGGCTTGTGCGTAGCCCGGACGGGCGGCCGGCCCGGCGCTCTGCGCGTCACGCGGCACCAGGGTGAAGGCGCCGGCCGGCGCGCCGTCGGCCACCACCAGGTCGATCAGGCGCACACCGAGCTTGACGGCCACGTCGATGGCGGGCGAGGTGCTGGTCTGCTCGACGATCAGCGCCTTGGCGTTGAGGTCGGACAGGTAAAACTCGAACTCGTCGGCGCGGTAGGCCGGATTCAGCGGTGCGCTGGTCACGCCGCTGGCACAAGCCATGTAGCAGGCAGCCATCTCGGGCCCGTTGTTGAGCACGATGGCCACGCGGTCGTTGCGCCCGATGCCCAGCTGGTTGAGGGTGTCGAGGGTGCGCTGGATCAGTGAGCGCAGCTCCCCGTGGCTGAGCGCTTGCCGGCCTGGGGCCGACAGTGCGGGAGACGTGTCGGCGCCCGCCGCGAGCAGGTCTTTCAAGGTGGTTGTCATGCGAATCCTCGGTGTCGGGGGGAGTCAATCGGGGAGGTGTCGCAGACCGCAACAGCTGCAAGACCAAAAAAATACGGACGGGAAATCCGGCCAGCAGACCGGGCTTCGCATCCGAACAAAAAGTATGGCATTGCGAAGAAACCCCAAAACCTCGGGCTTTCCCTGACGCGGGCGGCCGCAATGCCCG